>JBBIGW010000122.1:0-11251 GCA_037447355.1 Bacteroidia bacterium
ATTTTGCAGACTGATACCGTCTGGCCCCTGTTTTTCCTGGTAACCCGAACCAGCGGTATCAATAAACCAAAGATGGGTGCCGGTGTTTTCCAGGTGAGTGGCGGTTTTCAATAGCTGGTTATAAAAATACCGGCTGCTGAAACCGGCAATGACCTCCCGCATCCGGTACTGTATATTGAGCAGGTATACCTGGGGGGTATGATGAACCGCCACTTCGAGGATGGAATTGTTGAATCCCTGAGCAGCGGCTTCCTGGCTGAGTACGGTAGGCGGAAGCTGCCAATGATCTCCTGCCAGTACGATCTTTTCAGCCATCGGGAAGATACACCAGGCCAATGGCTCTATGCATTGCCCGGCTTCGTCCAGGAAAAGGGTATTGAATTTCAGGTGATCCACACCGGCATCATAGAGACCGATCGGCGTACCCATGATCACGGATGCTTCCTCAATGAGTTTTTGTTCATTGTACTCCTGCAGTTTCTTTATCTCTGCCCGGATCAATCTTACCTCCTTGAAAAGCAGGTTGCGTTGTTCCCGTTCCGCCTTGCCAAAACTCCGTTTGTATTTCAGCGCCATGCGCCTGAATTCCTCGGCACGGATCTTTAATTGTTTGATTTCTTTCTGTGATTTACTGTTGCCCAGCTTCCCTTCTGGTGTATGGGCAAAAATAGCTGCATCCGCCTTGTTGCTGTTCCCGACCCGCAAGAGGTTCATATTGTACTTCAGCAGGGTTTTGGCAATATGATCGACTGCCGTATTACTGGGGGCGGAAACCAATAGCTTTTCCCCCCTGCCGGCCAATTGGTAAATGGCTTCCGCAAGGGTGGTGGTCTTGCCGGTTCCCGGGGGGCCATGCACGATCAGGAAGGGTTTAGGACTGCAAATGGCTTGTACAGCATCCTGCTGACTTGGGTTCAGTTTTTTGTTATGAAATAAAACGTTTAAAGCGGTTACGGGTTTCCCGGCCTGTTCCGGAACCGGTATGCCATGCAATTGTTCAAAAAGCCGGAAGAGGGGCTTGTTTTGTTCCAGCCCATTCAGTACTTTTTTCATGATCGTGGTCGTCCGGGTATCGGGCGCCAGTTTGATCCCGACAGCATCGTCCTCGATCCAGTCAGGGAAATCGGGCGCAAACAACCGGAACTCACCGGCCTTGCCATCCAGGCTGATCAGCACTCCCTTGACCGGCTCCTCACCGGCAATAAAACATTCAATGGCGGCGCCGTCCCGGAACAGGTTTGTTTCGGGAGGGAAGGCGAGTTTGAAACTGATCTCGGGGTAATCTGCATATCCAAAGTTCTTGCGTGTTACGATCAATGGATGCAGGGCCAGCCCCTCGGCCTTGAGTTGCCGGAGCGTATGTGCCTGGTCAGGCGAATAACGGGTGGCCTGTTCCTTTTCTTCCAGTTCCACACATTTCAGTAAGTTTTGCAGTTGCGGATGCATGGCCGGAAGATAAGTAAATAGATGATTGGCTGGCACGCAGCAGGTATTGAATATAAAAGGATTCCCGCTTTCTTCCGCAACTTTGCAAACAGGCGCTTATCGCTTCATGGATCGAAAATATTTTGGTTACATTTATTTCTTATAACCTTCGGAATGCCGGAAACTACTGCAGAAAAAAACATCGCTGTTCTTTGTAATGAACTGGCCGGGGCGGGAAGATCAGTGGGAGTAGCAGCTGCAATTACCCTTTTATTGATGAAAAAGGGGATCCCTCACGTTCTGTTTACTCAAAACTGGCCACCGGCCTTTGATGCTTTCACCGACATCTTCCTGGTTGGGGGTGATGGTACCCTGAATTATTTTATCAATCAGTACCCGGGTACCTGCCTGCCACTGGTTATTTTCAATGGGGGAACAGGGAATGATTTTCATTGGTTACTATACGGCGCTATTACGCCTGAAGCACAGTTGGAAAAAGTGCTGGGGGCAGCAGCCCGGCCGGTTGATAAAGGAGAATGTAATGGCCGCTATTTTATTAACGGGGTGGGAGCGGGTTTTGAAGGGGAAGTTGCCAAAGCACTTACCGCAAGAAAAAAATTACCCGGGAAGTCATCTTACCTGGTTACCATTTTGCAAAAAATCTTCTCCTACCGTTCGCAGGAATACAGGATCCGGGCAGGAAACCAGGTGATCACGGGAAAAAAACTGCTGGTGGATATCAGCAATGGCAGGAGGGCGGGGGGCGGCTTTCACGTGGCGCCGGCAGCCCGTGCAGATGATGGTTATTTAGACCTGGTGATTGCCGGTGCAATGGGCCCGCTGAAACGCCTTTACTATCTTCCGGTTATCGAAAAGGGCAGGCACCTGTCTCTTTCTTTCATTCAGCATCAGGTGGTAAAAAATGCGACCATCGAAAGTGATAAACGCATTCAGTACCACCTGGATGGTGAATACGGAGAAGCGGATAAACTGGATATCCGTGTACATAAAGCCGCCCTGCTATTCAGGTATTGACCGGCAGCGGGCAGTGGTATTTCCCTTTTACTTACCTTGTTTTTTATGAACGGTGACTGAGACCGGGAAGGTTCCGCCCTTTTCTTTTATTTTTGTATCATGCACCTCTTTTCTGATCCGCATATTCGTTTTGCAGCGCAAAATGATATCCCCGATATCATGCGTCTCCTGAACAGCGCCTACCGGGGTGAAAGTTCCCGAAAAGGCTGGACCACGGAAGCAGACCTGATCGCAGGGAATGTAAGAACCGACGAAAAGAACCTGCTGGACATTATGAAACAGGAAGGCAGTGTTTTTCTGAAATATGAACAACCGGAAGGAAAGATCATCGGTTGTGTCAACCTGCAGAAACAGGCGGACCGTATTTACCTGGGAATGTTCAGCGTATCGCCGGCCCTGCAGGGTGCGGGCACCGGAAAAAAATTATTGCTGGCTGCAGAGGAATATACCCGTTCGGTTCAATGCCATTCTATTTTTATGTCGGTTATCTCCGTCCGGTCTGAACTGATCAGTTGGTACCAGCGGCATGGGTATGCCGATACCGGTCAGCGTAAACCTTTTTTTGAGGATGAACTGACCGGCAGGCACCTGCGGGAGCTGGAATTTATCATACTGGAAAAACCGGTCTGACCAAATGCTGCCGGGGTTTCGAAATGGCCTATTTTCGGGCATGGTTTTATTGGACATATCAGGATTGGAAAAAAATGAAGCGACGGGATTCGCTGTCAGGGATATTCAGTTTACACAGGAGATTTACCAGAACATCGCCATTGTGGGCGAAACCGGTTCGGGGAAAACCAGTTTACTGAAAATGGTCGCGGGCCTGTTGCAGCCCGATAAAGGAACGATCCTCTTTCAGGGAGAACGGGTAATGGGTCCGCTGGAGAAACTGCTGCCCGGGCATCCGAAGATCGCGTACCTCAGCCAGCATTTTGAACTCCGGAACAATTACCGGGTGGAAGAAGAACTCGAATCAAAGAACCTGTTAACTGAAACAGCTGCAAACAGGATCTATGAGATCTGCCGGATCAGTCATTTATTAAAACGCCGCACGGACCAGCTTTCGGGTGGGGAAAGACAGCGGATCGTACTGGCCCGGCTGCTCACCACATCTCCCGGTCTATTGTTACTGGATGAACCCTTTTCCAACCTCGACCGGCGGCATAAACAAATCATCAGGGAAGTATTGAAGGACCTGGTGGATAAGCTGCATATTACCTGTATCCTTGTTTCGCATGATGCAGAGGATCTCTTATCCTGGGCCGAACGGATATTGGTAATGCGGGAAGGCCGTATCGTACAGGATGGGCCACCCATTGTTATTTATGAGCAACCGGCCGATGCTTATTGTGCAGGGCTGTTGGGTGAGTATAACCTGCTGGATGAGCGGCTTGCCGCTGCATTTCTGAAAGAGAAGGGGAAGAGCGTACCAGATAAACATTGGATGGTAAGACCGGAGAAATTCATAACCGGCAAACCGGGGGATGGCCAGGTGATGGCGCAGGTCACTGCTGTTGCGTATTGCGGCAGCCATTATATGGTGGATATGTTAGCGGAAGAGCAGGGGATCAGGGTGCGTATGAACCAAAGAGCAGCACCGGGTGAATGGATTGGCTTATCTTTATCGGCCGCTGACAGCTGGCCTGTTTAACTTATTGAAAACCTGTAAACTTTTTTTATGAAATCATTTCTTCTGCTGCCGGCCTTTTTTGTTACCGGTTCAGCCGCTTACTGCCAGCAAACCACCCGTTCTGTTGCGGTGGCGGATACCAGTAAAAAAATACAGGTGGTGGAAACCGCCTGCGGTCAATGCCAGTTTGGTTTGAAAGGGAAGGGCTGCAGCCTGGCAGTCCGGATCAACGGGCAGGCCTATTTTGTAGACGGCACAACCATTGACGAACATGGGGACGCCCATGCGGAGGATGGTTTCTGCAATGCCGTCCGTAAAGCGGAAGTACAGGGAAAACTGGTAAAGGGACGATTCAAAGTGACCTATTTCAAATTGCTGGCTACGGAACCGAAATCACCCCGCCCATAATGCTCCCCGAAGCAGTATTGCTGAACAGGATTCATTGTTTCCAGTTTATTTTGGAAGGATTAAAAAATATTCAGTATCTTAATCCTTAAACTAAAACATATGATCTGCAAAAAATCAACCACTGCTTCCCGGTTCATGCTGGGGTTTTCCCTGCTTGCTGCAGTTCTGATCGTCAGCTGCAATAACAGTTCCGAAAAGAAAAGTACGGGCACTGACACTCCGGCTGTTAAACCGGTAGAACAGGTATCTCCTCCGCCGGCTACCATTGATACCACTAAGATGGATACAGCCAGCACCCGTCCTGTAAAGACTTCTGATTAAACAAATCCGCCCATATTTTTTGAACGTTTCCGGATGGGATCCGGGAACGTTTATTTTTTTACCGGCTTCTGGCTTACAGGGGCCGGCCTGGTTTCAGGAACAGCAGGCGCGTCGGGTTCATGTTTTACAGGATGCCGGTGATGGATCAGCTTATGGATAAACCAGTGTTCCAGCCGGTGGTGCATCGGGATCAGGATCGCCGCTAATGCCACAAAGATCAGGATCTCGAATACGGGAGTATGATGTGTAACGGCAGCAACGGTTGGGTGCAGCAGCAGGGTCAGGTATTCAAACAGGAAAAGCAGGGAGAGAATGCCCAGGGCCCGGATCACTCTGGCATGCACATTTACCCGGCTCATCAGCAGGGTGAGCAGGAAAAATCCCGGTATAAAGATCGCGATCAGCAACATCTGCATCTGCTTAAGCCGTTCGGCCCTCTCCAGTCTTCTTTGCTCCTCCAGCTCCATTTGCCTGAACTGTTCGTTGCTGCTGATGACCTGTGATTCCCGGATCCGGCTTTTGCTGTTCACCGAATCATTCAGTCCGCGTACATAACTCACATACATAAAAGCGCTGTCGATACTTCGTTGCTGCTGGAAAAGCCGGGTAAGGAATTCAGCGGCTTCAAGTTCTTTGTTCAGGAACCCGGCCTTCCTGGCTAATTGCATAGAGGTATTTGCATAAAAGCCGGCGGAATCCCGCTGGTTTGTTTTTTCAAACAGGTTGGCCAGTCCCAGCATGGCTTCGCATAATATTTCATCGTCATTGGCGGCTTTGAGCAGGCTGATCCCGGTCCGGTAATTCCGGGCGGATTCCCCGTAATTGCCCAGCTTGAGATAACTATGCCCCAGGCCGGTCATGGATGTGCCAATCAGGTCACCGTCGTTTTGTTTTCGGGCCAATTCCAGTGAATTGCTGAAATAAGTAAACGCCGAATCAGTGATATCGACCCGGTTGAAAATGTCCCCGATATTCAGGCTGATATAATATTTCATATCCTCCACCCGGTTAGCCCGTATCACCGAGTCAGCTTTCCGGTAATATTCCAGTGCTTTCGGGTATTCTTCCTGCAGGACATAAACCACACCGATATTCATCAGCACACTGGCCATATTGCGGGGTTTGTTCCGCTTTTCCTCGATCTGTAATTTCTGAATATTCAGGTCAAGGGCCCGGGGATAGTTGCCGATCTTCACCAGTGTATTGGCCAGTACACCCATGGCCCTGGATTCTCCTTCAAGATAATTTATTTTACGGGCCAGGTACAGGGCCTGCTGGGAGAGAAACTGCGCGGTGTCGGGATTATAGCCACCCATATCACGGGCCAGCTGCCACATCAGTTTTACCCGGTTGCTGTCCGTATTTTCAATACGCAACAGGTTGCGCATACTATCCACCTTCGGCTGCTGGCTAAGCGCTGTAACGGCAGACAGGCTGAAAAAAAACAAGCAGATAAAACCGCAAAGCCGGTAATATGAACGGGGGAGCGGTTGGTTCATGAGGTGCACTTAATAAACCTAATTTAAAGAATAATACCGGATTGCGGCAATTTTTCCGTGGAAGCCGGTGTGAATAATTTTTGGGGAATACGGCCGATTTGAGTAGATTTAATTTCACCTCTAAACTACTGCACATGTGCCGTCTTCTCCGGATGCTCCTGTTCGCTGGTTTTTTTATTAGCACATGCCCCGCCGGTGCACAGACTTTATACGAGATCAATTACCATTACCTCATCGATGGGGTAAAAGACAATTACCAGGCCTTCCTGTTGCGTAATGATGATGGTACCGGGTTTATCCGCCTTGAATTTTATGACAGCACGGGGAAAATCCGGAACCTGCTTGAAATGCCCATGGAGGAAATCTATGGAGAACATGAGGATGGATCCGAAGATACCACCCAGCTGATCTTTTTTGCCCTCGAACCCAAAGCCATCCTCGGCAGCACAGAAGGCTACCTGCCGGATCATTTTGTCTTCCGTATGAACCCCGACTCGGGGTTTTATGAACCTTCTTTTGTGTATTGTGTGAATGAAGACAGTACCCAGGAAGCAGGGGAACTGGATCAGGTGAAGCTGCTGAACCAGGAGGACTTAACCAAAGAACTGGTGCTGCAGTATTTTACCGAAAAGGATGATTTCTATAAACAGCAGTTTGAGACAGTAACACGGGGTCTGACTGCCGAGGAGAAACAGACCCAACTGCACCTGGTGCTGGTGGCGAATACCGAGGACAAGAGTATCGGCAAAACCTGTATGATCGATAAAGATGCGACTTATAAAACCTTCAGTGAGATATCGGAATTCCTGGGTATCCGGTTTAACCCGGTGGTTGTTTCCGGTAATGATTTCAGCAAAGTGAATGTGGACAAAGCGGTCAGCTCGGTGCGGCCGGGTCCGAATGATATCGTGGTATTCTATTATTCCGGCCACGGGTTCAATGAGGTGGATGAAGGGTACCAGTTTCCTTACCTGGACCTGCGTGACAAGAGTTTCCAGAAATACGGAGGAGCGTTTACGCTCAATATTGAATCCATTTACCAGAAACTGAAAGCAAAAGGCGCCAGGCTGAACCTGGTCCTGAGTGATTGTTGTAACCGGGATCCGACTTCCGGCGCCCTGGTCAGTTCAGAAGGGGCTTCGACAAGGACCTCTTCCATTGGCTGGAGCAAGGAGAATTGCCAGGCCCTGTTCCTCTCGCAAAAACCCATGTCCCTGCTGATGACAGCGGCGCAGAAGGGTGAATTGTCCGCAGGAAATGCAGCCGACGGAGGGATATTCACCTTCAATTTCAGGGAATCACTTGAAAAATCGCTGGGCCCCTTTACCAAAAACCCTGCCTGGAATACACTGGTGGCCTCCGCCAAAACACAAACCATAAACAAAGCAAGGCATACCTGGTGCGATAAAGAGAGAAAACAGGTATGTGTACAGAACCCGGTGTTTAAAATGGAATAAACAGGAAAAGCGGCAGATACTTTTGCAAATTCATTATTTAACAGTTATACGGATTGAAATATCTTTGGCTAATAATTAGCCCGCATGAAAAAGTTACTCTCTGCTACCATGCCAATAATCCTTTCCGTACTGGTATTACCCGTTCTTTTGTTTGCCACTCCGCTTGCTGCACAAAGCCTGCGGGTGGAACCCATGAACTGGTGGGTGGGAATGAAGAACTCTTCCCTGCAATTACTGGTGTATGGGGAAGGGATCGGCTCGGCCACGCCTTCTCTCCGGTACCCGGGAGTGAGCATCCGCAAAGTACATAAAGCGGATAGCCCGGATTATCTCTTTATCGACCTGCAGGTTTCCCCTTCCACCCGGCCGGGCACCTTTCCTATACAGTTTAAAAAGGAGGGCCGGGTAACTGCTTCTTATCAATACCGTTTATCAGCGCGGAATAAAGAGACTGCGAAAGTGAAGGGCTTTTCCTCATCCGATGTGATCTACCTGGTTACTCCTGATCGTTTTTCCAATGGGGATCCGTCCAATGACAGGATAGAAGGTATGCGGGAGACCGCGGTAAACCGCACCAATGACTATGGCCGGCACGGCGGCGATATCCGCGGGATCATCAACAACCTGGACTATATTGCCTCCATGGGATTTACCGCTGTCTGGCCCATGCCCCTGCTGGAAAACGACATGCCCCAGGCTTCTTATCACGGGTATGCCATCACCGATTATTATAAAGTGGATCCACGCTACGGAAACCTGGATGACTACAAGGAACTGGCGGATAAAGCCAGGCAAATGGGGCTGAAGCTGATCTTTGACGGCGTATTAAATCATACGGGCTCTTATTACTGGTGGATGAAAGATTTACCGTTCCGGAACTGGGTCAATTATGCAGACTCCATCCGGATTACCAATCACCGCCGTACCGTCAACCAGGACCTGTATGCATCCGCTTCCGATAAGGAAAGAATGGTCCGGGGCTGGTTTGTGGAGCAGATGCCCGATCTGAACCAGGAAAATCCTTTTCTTGCAGAATACCTTATGCAGAATAATATCTGGTGGATTGAAACCCTGGGACTGGCCGGTATCCGGCAGGATACCTATCCCTATTCACAGAAAAAATTCCTGGAGCAATGGTCCTGCCGGATCATGAATGAATATCCCGGTTTCAGTATTGTGGGAGAGGAATGGACCACCAATCCGTTGATTGCCGCCTACTGGCAAAAAGGAAAACAAAATTCAACCGGGTACCAGGGTTGCCTGAAAAGCACCATGGATTTCCCCTTGCAATCAGCCCTGGTGCAGGCATTGACAGAACCGGAAACCTGGGATAAAGGCCTGGTGAAATTATATGAAGCACTCGCTAATGATTTTGTATATGCCCACCCCAAAGACCTGCTGGTATTCGGGGACAACCATGATATGGACCGGCTCTTTACTTTCCTGAAAAAAGACCCCGGCCTGATGCAGATGGCCCTGGCTTACCTGCTGACCATCCGGGGTATTCCGCAACTCTATTATGGTACGGAGATCCTGCTGGAAAATTCGGCCAAACCCGGAGACCACGGACTGATTCGTTCCGATTTTCCCGGCGGATGGAAAGAAGATACGATGAATGGGTTTACAGGGGCCGGTCTTTCCGCTGATCAGCTGCGCATCCAGTCCTTTCTCAAAAAGCTGCTCAACTGGCGGAAAAACAAAACCGTGATCCACCAGGGAAACACCCTGCATTTCGTCCCGGCAGGAGGAACCTATACATTCTTCCGGTACGATGCGAAAGAAACCGTGATGGTGATCTTCAACAAGAATAACAAACCGGTCAAACTGGAAACCTCCCGTTTTGCGGAGATACTAAAAGACAAAATAACAGCTACCGATGTGATCCTGGGTGATACGTATTCGCTGGGTACGGAACTTACGGTTCCTGCAAGATCAGCACTCATACTGGAATTGAAATAAGCTGGCGGTGTTATGTTAACTGTACGTTGACACCTTTTGTTTTAAGTCTTGCGCTAAGCGTTGCGGGATTAATAGTACGGTAACTAACCATTGGTCCCGCAGCTTTCTGATAGCAATGCTTCGAGCTGATGCAACACTGGCAGGTAAAATAAAAACGGCTGTCCTTTTACCGGGACAGCCGTTTTTAGTGAGATATGCTCAGGGAAATTTTTCAGAAACTGTAATTGACTCCAAACATCAGCATACTTGTATTCATTTTATAGGAGACCTCACTTCCGGGGATGGCGCCATAGGGGTTTGACGGGTTGGCCATCATCGGGTTCAGCAAAGGTCCGCGGGTGGAACCGGCGCTGGTACCAAAATGGAAGACCCCGTTCAGGGTGAAATGACTGCCGATCTCATAACCAAAGCCAAGTTGGAATGCATGTTTGATAATGGCGGTGGCTGGCAGGGAGAACATGGCCAGTTCGGAACTGATGGGGTTACTGCTGTAGGTATACCCCAGGCGGAATGGCATTCTTTTTAAAGCTTTATACTGCACACCGGCGGAAATAACCGAGATGTTTTCCCAGCCAAATCCGGCGACAGATCCGTTCATGTTCCATCCTTTGGCTTTAAACCCTTTTGTGTTTTTATAATCCACATACCGGTAATCAAGTGCCAGGTCAAAAAGTTTATTGGAATAACCCATACCAACAGAAATTATAGCGGGGTAGTTCATCCGGAATGTTTCATTGGGGGCCTGTGAGCCATCGGAATAAGTATTCCGGAAATCGAATTCCTGGAAATACTGTTGTGATTTATAAGAAGCACCCAGTTTGAATCCGTGGCCTGAATTGAAGAAGATACCGGCCTGTCCGCCTACACCAAAGGCTGTTGCTTTGTCACTGCCGGGATAACCCTTGGTCGGGCTGGGGCCGGCAATGGGGTTCGGTAATAATTTTAAGGCAGAATAGTTGAAAGTGGGAGCGAGGCCAACAGAAACCTGGTCGCTCAGTTTATAGGCATAGGTGATCCCAACCTGCATCAGCTGGTAGTCGGATTGCACCCTTCCAAAACCGCCGGAACTTTGCGGCATGGTTACCGGGTTGGTAGCGCTTTCCGGGAACGTAACCCCAAAACCGCTGATACCAAATGCGGAGACACCGAAGGTATGTTTGCTGTTCTTTTTGCCCCATACCATCGCCAGCGCCGGCATTACGGAAGCACCTCTTTCATCTTTGGTTACGCCCGACATCGGCCCGCCCGGGGTGGGAACGGTGGAACGGACTTCGGGGGAAGAATAGAACAAACCGGCATTCACAGAAAAGATCCTGTTTTGAAAAGCGGAAAGTCCCGCGGGGTTCCAGTGCAACGCACCGTTAATATCCAGCGGCTGACCGGTGGCGGCTCCGCCCATAGAAGTATTAACAGCACCAATGCCCTGCATGATATGACCCGTTTGGGCAGACATACAGAGGGAAATAAAACCCAGTGTAAAAGCAGACAGTATTTTTTTCATAAACATATTTTTTAAT
>JBBIGW010000123.1:0-11213 GCA_037447355.1 Bacteroidia bacterium
CAGTACGGATTACCATTGTCATCATTTTCGGAAGTAAAAAGCCCGTTGATATCCCGGTAATACATATAGATCTGCTGCCTCCGGTCCACATCCGGGTTGATATAGATATCAATCCGTGCGGAAGTATCACTGTCCACAATTTTCTGCACCCGGTCGCTCCGCAAGCGAAAGCTGCGCAGGTCGGCCCATCTCCATTCTTTACCTGCGGCAAACGTGGTATTCTCCTCATCACTGTACTCATAATAATTGCCCCGGAACAGGCTCGGCCGGTCAATGACGGCGGATTGTGTCCAGTTATAATTCTGCAGCACCACCACTTTAATGTCCTGCGGGGATAAGGGATTGACCTGCCCGGCCGCCGTGCTCACCGCGGCCTGCACGCGCTGGTGGGTCTGAAATAAATTTCCGTTGTAGGGCTGCAATACCTGCGCGGATACCGAAGTCTTTTTATTCACCACCAGGATGCGTTTTGTAAAAGCCAGTTTGGATGTATCATCATTGAGGAACACTTTCAGCAGGTAATTGCCTCCTTTGACCGGGGCTGAATTCCTTTCCGGCAGGATGGCCTGGTAATGCGTATAGCGGGTCTGCACGATGGAAGAACTTCGGTAAGTGCCGATCCGGTTGCTCTGGAAACCCCGGATATAATCATAGGACTGCACATTGGCCGGGGTCCAGTCCGCGTTGCAAAGCTGGAAACTGTAATAATAACTCTTTACATCATTATCCATATCATCGAAATGCAGTTCCAGTTGTTCATTGCTGCCCATTTGCAGCACCGGGTAGCTGTAGATATCTCCGTATTTAAACAACTTGACGGAGCGGATATTCGGTTTATACACCTGGTCCGGTACCTGGGCCGGAAGGGCGAGCGGGAACAGGAACAGGAAGAACAACGGGTATTGAATCGGGGTCATTCTATTAAAATATTACCTGAAAATACAGTAAAAAACAGGATAAATCCTGAGCAGCACCTTATTTTTGGACAAGACAAAAAATCACCATTGAAGGTTGCAGGATTCATAGCTAACCGTATCGCGTTTAACCAGCAAAAGACCTTTTCCAGGTTTATTATCCGTTTATCCGTGGTGGCCACGGTAATCAGTGTGATGGTCATGATCGTGACCCTGGCCCTGGCCAACGGTTTCCAGGAAGCCGTCAGCCAGAAGATATTCAGTTTCTGGGGACATGTCCGGGTACAGGAAAAACAACCGGGCAAAGCCATCATTTCGGAAGAGATCCCGATTACGCATAACGCGGAACTGGTCCGGGCCATTGCACAAAACCCGGAGGTAAAAAGCATTCATCCCTTCGCCACCCGCTATGCCCTGCTGAAAACAAAAGAGGATATTGAAGGGGTACTGGTGAAAGGAATTGACAGCAGCTTTGATTTTAACAACCTGAAGCAATTCATCAAAGAGGGAAACCCCATCCGTTTTACCGATACTGTATTCAGCCGGGATATCCTGGTATCCGACTATACGGCTTCCCGGATGAAGCTGAAAGTGCGGGACAGCCTGGTCATTTATTTTCTCAAACCCGGTAAGGAAACCCGGCCCAAAAAAATACATATTGCCGGTATCTATAAAACCGGCATCGAGGAATACGACCGGCTTTTTGCCATTGGTGATATCCGGCTGATCCGGAACCTGAATCAATGGAACGACGACCAGGTGGGCGGTTATGAAATTTTTCTCCGGGATTACCACAAGACGGATACCGTAGCAAAGCAATTGTATGCCATGGACGTTTTCCCGGAAACCTGGGATGCGATCAGCGTGAAAAAAATATCCCCTAATATTTTCGACTGGCTGAGCATGCAGGACGTGACCCGAAATGTGCTGATCGGTTTTATGGTAGCCGTGGCGGTGATCAACCTGATCACCTGCCTGCTGATCCTGGTGCTGGAACGGGTACGCATGATCGGTATCTTAAAATCACTGGGGGCCACTAACTGGACCGTGCAGAAAATATTCCTGCGGCATTCCCTGATCATCACGCTGACAGGTATCCTGACCGGCACGGCACTGGCCCTGGTCCTTTTATGGCTTCAGCAACAAACCGGTTTTATCCGGTTAAAAGAAGAAGCCTACTACCTGAGTACAGCCGCCGTGAAGATCGTAGGATGGCAGGTTGCCCTGGTCGGCGCCGGTACCCTGCTGATCTCCTTTCTCATTATGATGATCCCTTCCTTATTGGTGAGAAAAATCCAGCCGGTAAAAGCAATCCGTTTCAGGTAAGGTGGGACAAAATGATCCCTGTCGCTACCGCCGCATTCAATGACTCCGCCCCGCCTTTTTTAGGAATTGTGATCCGGACATTGGCCATTTGGAGTAATTCCGGCGGGATCCCCCTTGATTCATTGCCGATCAGCAGGATGCCCTGTCCCGGTTTTTCCATTTTCGATACATCCTGGCCGTCCAGCACCGTAGCATAAACAGGCAGACCTGCCGTTTCCCTTATTAAATCAGTTAGGTTTGAATAATAAACACGCACACGGGCAATACTCCCCATGGTGGACTGGATCACTTTGGGATTGTACAGATCAGCCGAATCCTCACTGCAAACAACCTGGGTGATCCCGAACCAGTCAGCGATCCGGATAATCGTGCCCAGGTTACCCGGATCCTGTATTCCGCAAAGGGCCAGTGTGAGACGGCCCTTTAACTCCATTTGCTCATGAGTGAACTGGCCGGCCAGGGCCAGCACTTTGTTCGGTGTCTTTAATTGTGAAATTTTTTCCAATTCTGCTTCGGTGATCTCCTCCGTATGGGTATCCTTCAACAAATGCTGATTCTCCGTAATCCATTCCGGCAGCGCATAGACTTCCCGGACCAGAGCCGGACCGGCCTCCAGGAGTTCTTTTACGATCTTGGGACCTTCGGCAATAAAGACCCCTGCCCCGTCCCTGAATTTTTTCTGGCCTAAACTTTGAATATATTTGATCTTCGATTTAACAAGCATAGTTACTCTTTAACATTTTATGATAACAGGCCGGCCTTCCATTCTTTCCAGACTTCTGCTGCCCCTGCCGGCGATGCCTGTCCTGTTTCTTTTCCTTGCATCCTGTAAAGTTATTCCGAAAAACTATCCAAAGGGAACCCCTTTCGTATTCGAGACTACTATCACGGTGAACGGGAATCTTACGGCGGAAGATAAAGAAGCACTTAGCTCCCGGCTCGAGAACCAGCTGGATGACAGCATGAAAGTGAGAACGGTCCGGAAATTCTTTGCCAAAGGGGGATTTAACAGGCCGATCTTAAATAAACCGCCGGTTTATAAAAGAGAAAACGCCGATCGTTCCATCCTTTATATGCGCGCCCTGCTGAACTCACTGGGCTATTTCCACGATTCCATTTATTACAGGGATACCACCCTCCTCCGGAAAGACCAGCAACGGGCCATTATCAGTTTTTATGTGCAAACCGGTAAAGTGGTGAAGCTGGACTCGATCAGTTACAACCTCAAACAACCCGAACTACAAGCTATCACCCTGGCCAATAAAAATGAGTCCCTGCTGAAAAAAGGAGAACCTTTCGCCAAGACCACGGTCTCCCTGGAACTGGACCGCCTGGTAGACCTGTACCGCGACAACGGGTACCTGCGTTTCAACCGCGAGGAATTAAAAGGGATCTGGGACACCCTGGATATTGAACTGCTGCGCCCGACCCTGGATCCTTTCGAGCAGTTGCAGATCCTGCAGAAACTGAAAGAAAAAAGGGAGAACCCCACGGCCAACCTGGAGATCATCCTGCGCCCGGGTTACGACAGCAGTAAACTCACCAGGTATTTTATTGGAAACATCAGTGTGTACCCGGAATACAGCCCGGATACGATCGGGCTGAAATCCAGTACAGTGATGGTCAGGGGTTTCCAGATTGTTTCCTACCGGAATGCCTTTAAACCAAAGATATTCCCGCAGCATATTTATTTTAATCACGGGGATCTCTACAACCAGAAAAACTATTTCAAGACCATCAACCGGTTCAACTCACTGGGTTCCTGGCGGCTGGCCAATATTGAACAGTTGCCGCGGAAAGGACAGGATACGGCCGATTTCATTATCCGGCTGACCCCGGCAAAAAAATATTCGTTCAACGCCAATGTGGAAACCAGCCAGAATCAGAACCAATACCTGGGCAATCTTTTCAGTATCGGCGCTAATGTGGGATTCCTTTTCAGGAATTTTGCGAAATCCGCCATACAGGCCAATTCCAATTTCCGCTACGGGATAGAACTCGGAAATAATTTTGTCCAGTCTCAACAATTTGTCCTGAGCAATACGGTTTATTTCCCCAAGTTTATCTTTCCTTCTGCGGGAAAGATCGTACGAAAAGACAAGCGCAATAATTTCAGGACGGTATTCGGCATTAATGCGGCTTCCACCCAACGCAAAGAACTGTTTAACCTGGCCTCGGTCAATGGTTCCTGGGGATATGAATACCAGTTTTCAAAACCCCGAACGAATCTCCTGTACCAGTTGTCATGGAAGATCCCGAATGTTGAATATTCCAACCTGCGGCCAAAAGACAGCCTGAATAAACTCATCGCGGCCAACCCGGCATTGAAGAATATTTTTACGGATGGTTTTATTTCCACCACCATCCTTGGCGCCTCGGTTACCAACGCCCACGAGAAAAGACCATCCGTAATATCCGTCAACCTGGAGCTGCCCTTCCTCGCCGGGCTGATCCCCAGCAAATTCCTGGACTCCCAGTTGTATAAGTTCATGAAAATAAATTTGGAATTCACGAAGCAGTTTAAGCGGAAAAATTCCTCCCTCGTATTCCGGGCATTCGCGGGGATCGGGTATGCATTCAACTCTACGGTTAATGCCAATAAGAGAATTGCACTTCCTTTCTTCAAACAATATTTTGCCGGTGGTCCGAACAGTATGCGGGCCTGGCGCCTGCGAAGACTCGGACCGGGATCCGTTGTAAAGGATTATTCCCAGTACCCCTATCGCTTCGGGGATATCCAGCTGGAGATAAATATGGAATACCGGTTCAAACTCGCCACCATTGCCGGCACCAAAGTTGAAAGCGTGCTTTTCACGGATATCGGGAATGTATGGTTTATGAAAAAGGCAGCCGGTTCACCGGATGAAGTTTTTAAATTCAGCCGGCTGGGGAAAAATATTGCGATCGGGATGGGGACCGGCCTCCGCCTGGATTTCACATTTTTTATCATCCGCCTGGACTATGCCTATAAGGTAAAAGACCCGAGCCCGGATATCCCGAACGCCGGCAGCCAGAACAAATGGTTTTATGACTGGAAACCCTTCAATGGCCAGTTACAGTTAGGTATTAATTACCCCTTTAAATTATAAGGTTGCACGAAGTTGCTTTATCCTTTCTTCAAATCCCGTCATGGATTCTGCCGCTGTAAGACTGAATGCACCGATCCGCGTGCGGCAAAGGCTGCTGAGATGAGCTCCGCAGCCCAATGCCGCCCCGAAATCATGGGCAAGGCTGCGGATATAGGTTCCGGTGGAACAAACCACCCTGAATTCCACAAGGGGTAATTCAATCCGGGTGATCTCAAATGCATGAATAAATAATTTACGTGGCTCCAGTTTCACATCTTTACCCTGGCGCGCCAGCTCATAGACCCTTTTCCCTTCCACCTTAATCGCCGAGTGTGCAGGGGGCACCTGGTAGATTTCCCCGGTAAAAGCGGTTGTAGCCGACCGGATCATATCCTCCGTGAGATGGTCAATTGGCATTGGGTTCACCGGTTCAGACTCGAGATCGTATGTAGGTGTGGTTGTTCCCAGGGTGAAGGTGCCGGTGTACTCTTTCTCCTGCGCCATGTATTCATTGATCCGTTTGGTGAATTTACCCGTACAGACAATCAATAAACCCGTGGCCAGCGGATCAAGTGTGCCCGCATGCCCCACTTTCTTTATCCTCACCAGGTTCCGGATCTTCCTTACTGCATCAAAGGAGGTCCAGTGCAGGGGTTTATTGATCAGCAACACCTGTCCTTCTTCGAAGATGTTAGCGGGTTTATCCATGTAAATACAAAAGTACGAAGTTAGAAGTACGAATTACGGAGATAACGTAAAAGAGATTGATTCAATTATTTTTGTTTAGCCTACTTTGGAAGGGCTGTTTCCTGACAACTGACAGCTGGCATCTGACAACTATTTCCCGTACCTGGTACTTAAATCGACATCCTCGTTTTCAGCTCCAGGTATTTGTTCACGGTATTCACGGTCAGTCCTTCCGGGGTGCTGAGAATGGAAGGTATCCCGTGTTTATGCAGTTCTTTTACCATAAGTTTCTTCTCGTACACAAATTTCTCCGCGATGGTCTTGATATATATATCTTCCATCGAACCGGTCTTTGCATCGAGCAGGGACCTGATTTCCGTATTTTCAAAGAATACCACGAGCAACAGGTGGTATTTGGCGATTTTCTTCAGCGCCGGCATTTCACGTTGCAGACTCTCCATGGATTCAAAATTGGTGAACAGCACCAGCAGGCTCCGGTTGGTAATCCGGTTGCGGATCACGGAAAAGAGTTTTTCAAAGTCGGCTTCCAGGAAATCCGTCTCCTGTTTGTAGAGGGTCTCCAGTACCTGGTTCATCTGGGTGGGCTTCTTATCCGCCGGCAGAAAGGTATCCAGGTTTTTTTCAAAAGTGATCAGTCCGGCCTTGTCCTGACGCACCAGGGCCACATTGCTCAGCACCAGGGAGGCGTTGATGGCATAATCCAGCAGGGTAAGCCCGTTAAAGGGCATTTTCATTACCCGGCCTTTGTTGATCAGGCAATAGATCTGCTGGCTGCGTTCATCCGTATAATTATTGACCATCAGGTCCTGCTTCCGGGCCGTGGCTTTCCAGTTGATCGTCCGGTAATCATCTCCCCGCACATATTCCTTGATCTGTTCAAATTCCATGCTATGGCCGATCCTCCGGATCTTCTTCACCCCCGCTTCCTGCAGGCGGTTGCTCAGGGCCAGCAACTGGTAACGGCGCATTTGTAAATAGGAAGGGTAAACTTTCACCACCTGTTCCTGCGGAAAGATATAACGCCGCTTCACCAGCTTCAGCGGTGCATGAACAAATACGTTGATAGCATGAAAAATGTATTCACCCCTGGATTCCGGGCGCAGGATGTATTGCAACCGGAAGGTTTCGCCGGTATTCAATACCGCCTTGCGGATCCAGTTCCGCTCCTGGAACTGTACAGGCAATTCATCGATGATGCTGATCCGGACCGTAAAAGCATATTGGTTAAGCAGGGCGATCCCGATTTTATTCGGATCCCCGATGCTGAAGCGTTCGGGCAGATCCCGGGCCGCTTCTACCCCGCTTTTCTTACTGTATACCAGCACACCGTCAATCAGTACCGCCACCCCCAGCAGCACCAGGATCAATCCGGCAACCCGGTACAGGGCCGGGGAGAAATAGCTCAGGGCATACAGCACCGCAGCCCCGCCGGCGATGTAGTAAACAACCTTATTTAAATAAATGGATTTGATCAACAGTATTATTTTTTCATCCGTTTTATCTTGGGATATCCATTGATTGAATGATCTGGCGGATCACTTCGTCTTCACTGATCCCTTCCATTTCTTTATCCGGCGCCAGGATAATACGGTGCCGCAACACGGGTGTGGCTACCGACAGGATATCATCCGGTGTCACAAAATCCCGGCCCTGCATGGCGGCAATCGCTTTCGATGCATTCATGATGGCCAGGGAAGCCCTGGGGGAAGCACCGAGGTAAATGGATTTATGGTTACGGGTCTGGTGTACCAGCCTGGCCACGAACTGCAATAATTTTTCTTCCATAACCTGTTTTCGGATCTGTTGCCGGAGCGTCGTTACCTGGCTGGCATCCAGTGCCGGTTTTATCATGTCCAGCGCGGATACATTTCCCATCTGGTGAAACTGGCTGAGGATACTCACTTCTTCCGTTTCCGTGGGATACGGAACCAGTATCTTGAATAGAAAACGGTCCAGCTGTGCTTCCGGCAGGCGATATGTTCCTTCCTGCTCCACCGGGTTTTGTGTGGCAAGTACCATGAACGGGGCTGCCATGGTATAGGTTTTCCCGTCGACAGTCGCCTGCCGTTCTTCCATTATTTCAAGAAGGGCCGACTGTGTTTTAGCCGGGGCCCGGTTGATCTCATCCACCAGCACGATATTGCTGAATACCGGGCCTTTCCTGAATTCAAAACTGGCTTCTCTCGGATTGAATACCGGTGTGCCCAATACATCGGATGGCATCAGGTCGGGTGTAAACTGGATCCGGGAAAAACCCGCATTCACACTCCGGGCCACCAGTTTGGCTGTAAGGGTCTTGGCCACACCCGGCACCCCTTCAATCAGTACGTGACCATCGGCCAGCAGGGCGGCTATAATGAGCTTCACCATTTCATCCTGCCCGACAATGATTTTCCTGATCTCATTGCGGATTGACATCACGGCCTCACTGAGGGCAGAAAGATCCGTGCGTTCGGGGAAAATTTGTTCTTCCATACTTATGCTTTTTGATAGAATGATTCCAGTTGTTTATGAAAAAGGAGCAGTTGTTTTTCACTGACCCCGGCTGCCTGGTCAAGGTATTTAATAAAACCGGTTATTTCCGCGATTTCCGTTTCGGGCACCCCGGATTTGAAATGCAGGTTCCGGGTAAATTCTTCGTTGAGCAGCCCGGTTGACAATTTATACCGGCTTCGCACATGTTCCAGGAAATATGCGGCCATTTTCCGGCTGAGGTTCAGGTGATCGCTTTTGTCATAATACAGACGTCCGATGGTCTTTACAAAATCAAGCGAATCGTTCCGGGGTTTCTTCAGCACGGGGATATACCGCTGACGGCGGCGCATCTCCAGCAGTACATAGAGCAGGAGCAGCAGGATAAGCAGCCAGAAAGCTGCCCTGAACGGGTACTCCCCTTCCGCATTTTTCATATTCATCAGTACCGTCAGCCATCCTTTCTTTTTCTGGCTGCCTGTTTCGGTTCTTTTCCGGAGATCGGAAGAGCACCATACGATCCGGGTAACTTCCGGGTTGATCACGGAAAGCGCCTTTGTATAATAACTCATGTTGCGCTCATGCAGCAGGAAATAATTGCTGAATGCCAGGGGTTCGAGGTGTACAAAAAAATTGCCCGTCCCCGTTCGCAGCCGGATAAAATCCGGGCGTCCGGATCCGTCATACCCGAGAATTTGTGTAAGGGATGTATCAACATGCGAAAAATAGGAATAATAGGATCTGCCCGGGTACTGGTAGTGAATAGTATCTGTAAATGGCGGGCTGCTGAGCGAGAATTTCACCTCTTCTTCGGGCTCCGGAATCTGGGTATAGGTATGTTCGAAAGCACTGCTCGCACACTGCAGGAAACCATCCGCGATGGAAGATACATAACGGGCACTGATAAACACATCGTTCCCGGCCCGCGCAAACGCGATCAGCTTTTTCATTTCAATCTCATCCGCGCTGAAGCGGTCCGTAATGGCAATATAGGCCTGTTTACTGTCATACATCGATACAGAATCCCAGTAGCCGGGTTCCTGCCGGCTGACCCGGATCTGCGCGGAAGGAAACAGGTGTTTCAGGTTTTGAAACGCCACATACGTGGCATAGGGAATCTTATCCTGGTGACGGAGTGTAACCCGTTCGTCCAGCAGTTTCTTTTTATTCCGGTTCCCGGTTATATATAAGGTAAGGATTGCCCCAGCCAGGAGTACAGCCAACAGATATGGTATGTATCTTTTCACTTCCTTCAGTTGCGTTTTTCAAATTGTTCAATGTCCTCCCGGATCAGCTGGTAAGCCCCGGCAGTTACTTCAAAATGACCGTACCAGCTGTATTCAAAATGCCGGGTGATCCGGAAAAAATCCCGGTAGTAGCCGGTATCCTTTAACTGTAACAGGTAATCCAGGTTCGTCCTGTCCTGCTGGTAACGGATGATATTCCTTTCCGTCATCCCCTTCAGCAGCCGCAGGAACTGCAGGCGGACTGCCATCCGGAAATCCCCCCTGCCGGCTGCTTTGTCTATCTCAACCTGGTAATTGATGGCAAAAATATCTTCCGGCATTTCCTCTTCATCCGGTCCGGCAACGGATTTAATCTTTTTGTTCTTCCGCAACAGGCCCAGGTTACTGTTAGCAAGGTAAAACAGGATTACTGCCGAAAACACCACAATAATAATCACCCACAGGAGGCTTTTAAACCAGCCGCGTTGCGTAAACGGCTCATAGGGTTCCACCGGGGATTCTTTTTTCGTTTTCCTTTTTTCCAGTTCCGCATTGGCGTACCAGAAATCATCATCCGACTGCAGACGGCTGATCGTACTGTCGGGCACCACCCGGAGCTGAAGGGAGAGGGAATCAGAGTGATCCAGCGGCAAAAATTCAGCAGCCGGCTGTTCTTCATCCTGCGTATATGTCTCACCGTTATCTGCTGCCTGCGGTTCTTTCACTCCTTCTGTAACCGTTATGGTATCCCCCGGATTTTGCGCAAAGCCCGGCAGGGTAAGGCACAGGAAAAAAACGGCCAGCCAGAACAGGCTGTACTTACGGTTGAGGGTATTTCGGGATTGCTTCATCGGCCGCTATGCTTCCTCCTCATTTAATTGAACCGGCAACCGCTTATGCAGGCGGATGGGATAAATAATAAAATACCAGGTAACAAATACCACCGATAAGGCGAACACGGCGGTGGTCAGCGCCGAAATATCATTGTATAACCGGGTAATAAATCCCTCAAAAAAGGCCGCGAGGGCAAAGACCGGTAAAAGACCAATAATGATCTTCATGCCATCCTTGGCCCCCTGCTTAAATGCATCCAGCCGTTTGATGGTACCGGGAAAAAGAAAACCCTTCCCCAGGATCAACCCGGCCCCGCCCGCTAAAATAAAGGCTGCAATTTCCAGCGTGCCGTGCACAAATACCACGAGCCAGAAATCAGTCCCCAGTCCTTTGGCCGCAAAGATCTGGTCAAACACACCGACCATCACACCCGTTTCTGCCAGGTCGTACAAGGACGGAAGCCCGAAAACAATACCGGAAGCAAAGGTCCGCAGGGCTACGGCAATATTATTGACCATAATACCGAGCCAGGTGAAAAGACTGTTGCCGCCTTCATAGATGCCAAAAGGATTTCCCTTGGCGATATTGGCATGTGTTTCCTCAATATAACCGGGAGATAACACATCTGCCGCCACCGATTCATCGGCCGATGCGGTAAAGAACCC
>JBBIGW010000124.1:0-11187 GCA_037447355.1 Bacteroidia bacterium
ACCCATAGTTATTATAGTTGTGTGGTAACACTAAAATAACTACTGGAGGCTTAGGCCTCCTTTTTTATTTAAATTCAGCAACTTTTACCGGACAACAGTGAGTAGTCAGTAGTCAGTAGTCAGTAGTAAGTAGTAAGTGGTCGGTAGTAGGCGCGTGTATAAAATTAACTGCATTTTTTACATTCATAAAGAGGCCGTTCTTTCTTTGGGATTAAGCATACAATAAAACGAATAAGCGATTCCAGCCCGGCATTATTATAATTGGGTAAACGGATAGAATAGATTATGGAATTTCGCTGAATCTCCACTTCCCAGAGGGTTCCCCACTCTGTTTTACGGTCCTGGTACAAGCCGACGGAATCTAATTTATTTATTGAAATAATAGTATCAAGCATTTCTTTTTCGCGGGAGTCAAACAAATGTGTATAGCTGGAGGGAACAATTCTTTTAATATGTCCTTCCCGGTCAGTTATTTTTTCAGACGTATTCAGGATAAATTTGTTACTGGTTATTTCAATCGAATAATCTGTTGTGCTGGTAGGAACGCAGCGAAACTTAAATACGATATTCGCATCGTCCTGTGCACTTAAGGCAGGAGAAAACAAAAATGAACCAAAGAGTAATAGTGAAAATACCGGCTTCATGAATTTACTTTTCTTTTTTGTTACCGCTAACACCCGTGCTAATCGTAAAGAGTCCGGCGGATGGCTTTTTCCGCATTAGCAAACACCCTTTTTTCTTTTCTCTCATACCACCATTTCGGCGCTGTCTTTTTCATCAGCGTATCGATATTACGCATGCCCAGGATATTCCAGGCGCCTTTTAATTTTCCCCCGATACCGGGCTGCAGGGCCCGGAGGCTCATGGCAAAGCCGCTGTCGAGGTATTCCATATGGTGCCAGTATCCGGCGGGCATAAAGAGGGTATCACCGGGTTCGAGGGTAAAGTCAAGTCCTTCGGCCCGTTTCAGCGCCGGGTATTTTTCATAATCGATTTTCCCTTCCATATAGTAATTGGAGAAATCGGCCAGGCTCAGCACTTCCCAGGGTTTGCGGTACAGTTTGTATTGCTCTTTAAAAGGGAACATCAGCACCCGTTTGCGCCCGGCGAACTGGGTATGCAGGATATGCGACAGGTCAATATCGAAGTGCATATGGGTGATACTGCCGGCGCCGCCGGTGAAAAGCATCGGGTATTTTTTCACGAAGCCCTTCATCAGGTGTTCCGGCCAGGTAAAATCCCGGGTTAACTGCGGGGCATGATCGAAAATATTGAAGAGGAAGATCCGCCATGCAGCAGGCCCGCTGCGGATCATGTCTGTATATTCAGCAAAGGTCTTGTAATCATCAGCAGTATTGATGGGCGTATAGGCATCGCTTTTTATGTTATTGTACAGCGGTACTTTTTGATCACCCACCAGTTGTTTGAAATAATCCCAGTTCCATTTGGTATAAGCCGGCCATTCTTTGGCCAGGTTCCGGATCACCAGCGGGATACCCGGTTCATAAAATTCTTTTTTGAACAGCTCCGGATCGATTGTATCAACCAGCGTTACCGGTTTTAATTGCATAATCAGTCGCTTTTCTGGCCGCCAAATTACAAATTGTGATGCAAATGCCCGCAGGGGTCTTGTAAGTTTTCCGCAACCGCTGATCATTGCAGGCTGGCACAAAAACTATAGCGGGTTGTACGTTACCCTTACGACATCCTGAAAGTTGAAAAATATACCAGGAATTGGTATGTTTGGAAAAACGGGAAGACATGGCAAAAAATACTTCAATCCTTTTAGGTGATTATTTCGACAACTTTATTAATTGCCAAATCCAAAGCGGACGTTTCTCCTCTGCCAGCGAAGTTGTGAGGGCCGCTTTACGCCTTTTTGAACAGGAGGAGAATCAAAAAAAAGAACTTATTAAAGAACTCAGGAAGGGTGAGAAATCCGGTTTCGTATCGAAGTTTGATCGTAAAAAATTTATCAGCACTCTTCATCGCAAACATGTCATTAATGAGTTATAAAAATAGTGTCAAAGAGGCAGAGGACATTGAAAACATCTGGTTTTACACTTTTAATAACTGGTCAATTGAATAAGCGGACAGGTACATTAACCTGATTCTTGATGAGATTGAATATTTAGCAGGCCATCCGGGCTCAGGAAAAGACTTTAATCATATCCGGAAGCACTATCGTTGCTCAAAAGTAAAGTTGCACCTGATTTTTTATCGCCTCATAGACAAGCAGCGGGAAATTGAAATCATAAGAGTTTTACACCAGCGAATGGACATTGAGAACCGGTTAAACGAATAAAACCGGCAGCGTACAACATTCAGATTCGCGTCAGCATGGGGCGGCGAATAAATACTTATTGGAAATACGATTATCAGTTATGTTTCCGGCTTAGCCGGCAACGAAGAGCAACAGAAAATATTTTCAACTTCTGTATCTTTAACCGGCTGCAGTTCCGGGCCGGACTTTTTCCGAACGCGCTGCCGAAAGAAAAGCTGTGGCCGTAAAAGGGCACACAGAAAGAGCGATTTATATGCTGTTACACATCCATCCGAAAGATCCCCAGCCGCGCCTGATTAAACAGGTGGTGGAAAGCCTGCAAAAAGGCGGGATCATTATTTATCCCACCGATACGGTGTACGGACTGGGTTGTGATATCCTGCAGCAGAAAGCAGTGGAACGGATTTGCCGGATCAAAAAAGTAGAACCCCGGAAAGCGCGCCTGTCATTTGTCTGCAGCGACCTTTCTCACCTGAGTGAATTTGCCAAGCCCCTGTCCAATCCCGTTTACCGTTTACTAAAAGAACACCTGCCCGGACCCTATACATTTATCCTGCCTGCCAGCAAAATGGTGCCGAAAGTGTTGCAAAGCAAAAAGGATACGATCGGCTTAAGAATTCCCGACAATACCATTGCGCAGGCCATTATCCGGGAACTGGGACGACCCGTACTCAGTGCGTCTTTGCCCGGTGATATGGTGGAAGATTATACGGACCCCGAAGTGATGTACGAGAATTTCCGCAATGAGGTGGACTTTGTGGTGGACGGCGGTATCGGGGGAATGATCCCTTCCACGATCATTGATTGCACCAGCGCTGAACCCGTTATTATCCGCCAGGGGCTGGGTGAATGGGTGGAATAGTGCTTCGGCAGGCTACTCCTTCGCCTGCGCTAAGGCGGACAAGCAGCATGAAAGCCCCGGCAGGTTTAACTGCAAGCTATCTCAAAGTCACTATTAAGTAATAGCCGGTAATTTGGAAAAGCGGAAAGTGTTGATTTCCACAAATAGTTACTTGCCGTCTTATCGTCTTTCCGGCGAAAATATTTTTGAGGTGATCGTTGCTCAAAACAATTTTTCCTGTGAAGGCAGGAGCCGGAAACTTTTGCGGTGGTATTTGCAAAGCCCGAATGTTTCAATGGCCTGCCGGTGAACCAGGGTTCCATATCCTTTGTTCTGGTCCCAGCCATAATGGGGGAATTCCCGGTGCAGTTGCCGCATGTATTCATCCCGTCCCGTTTTGGCGAGAATGCTGGCGGCGGCAATGGAGGCAAAGCGCCCATCTCCCTTTACAAAACAACGGTGCGGGATTTTTTTATAGGGGATAAAACGGTTACCGTCGATCAACAGGAGTTGTGGCTTTTTCTTCAGCTGCTCCAGGGCCAGGTGCATGGCTTTGAAGGAGGCTTTCAGGATATTGATGGCATCAATCTCCTCATTGCTGACTGAGGCGACCGCGAAATCAATCGCTTCTTTTTCGATTACGGGCCGGAGCAGGTCCCGCTGTTTTTCGGTTAACTGCTTTGAGTCATTCAGCAGGGGATGATGAAAATCCCGGGGCAGGATCACGGCTGCCGCGAATACCGGTCCGGCATAGCAGCCTCTTCCGGCTTCATCGCAACCGGCTTCCCGGAGCTGGTCCTGGTAATAGGGCAGTAACATGGATGCAAGTTACCTGGTTGAAGGGTTTACAGGTTGAAAAGTTGAAAAGTTGATAAGTTGACAGGTTGACAAGGAGCTTTCTGTGGAGATCTAAAGCAGATAACGGGATATCCTTCCTTATCAACTTTTCAACCGCTCAACCATTTACCTTTGTGCAGCATGAAGCGTCATCTGAACTCCCCTTCTTCCCGCCCCATTGCCGCCTGGCTGCTCGTAGGGGTGGGGATGATCATCATCCAGGTCTTACTGGGTGGCATTACCCGGCTTACCGGTTCGGGATTGTCGATCACCGAATGGAATGTGGTAACCGGCACCCTCCCTCCCCTGGACGAACAGCAATGGCTGGCAGCATTCGGAAAATACAAAGCAACGCCGCAGTTTCAGTTACTCAATACGGATTTCGGCCTTCGGGAATTCAAGTTTATTTTCTTCTGGGAATGGTTTCACCGGCTCTGGGCCCGGCTTATCGGCGTGGTTTTCGCAGTGCCCTTTATTATTTTCCTGGTACAACGGCGGTTTAAACCGGCGATGGTAAAGCCGCTGCTTATTTTGTTTTTGCTCGGGGCTTTACAGGGAGCGATCGGCTGGATCATGGTGGCCAGCGGACTCACGGGTGATGCGATCTATGTAAAGCCGGTCAAACTGGCCCTGCATTTTGTATTGGCCCTCGGGTTACTGGCCTATACTTACTGGTTTGCACTTGAACTGTTAATTCCGAAAGAACAATTAGCAGTCAGCCTCAAAATCAACCGGATTGCCCTGTTGACAACCGGCCTGCTGGTAATCCAGTTGGTTTACGGAGCATTTATGGCCGGGCATAAAGCAGCCACAGCGGCGCCCACCTGGCCGGATATCAACGGAACTATTATTCCCGCGAATATGTTTGGAAAGGAAGGAGGCCTGGCGGACCTGATCGATAACCGGATCACGATTCATTTTATCCATCGCGGATTGGCTTACCTGCTGTTCTTCCTTGTTGCCTGGCTTACTTTTCATTTGTATAAGACCACCGGATCTCCTGCATACCGCAAAGCCCGCCGCTGGCCCCTGGCATTGGTCATCCTGCAAGTGGCATTGGGTGTTTTCGCCGTTCTTACCAGCCCGGGCATCGTGCCCAACCGCTGGGGCTTGTTTGAATGGCTGGCAGAAATGCACCAGCTGATCGCCATGTTCTTCTTATTGTCACTGATCCGGGTACTTTACCTGGTCCGCCCAGGGACAGTAAATTAACAGTTCCTGTTCCTGCTTATTTGCCTTCCCCGCCAATAATCGCTATTTTTAGCTGAACTATTAACCAATTCATGAAAGCCTGGCTCAAAGGGTTCTATCATTCCTTCCCGGTACAGCTATTATTTCTACATTTCAGGAAATACCAGGTCTTGTTATTATTCTGGTTTATTCTCTTCAGTACGGTGAACGGGACCTTTATGAAACCCTTTGGCGCGGATTCCCTTTACCTGGCGCCGGAGTACCTGGGTAATGTGAACTCCATCAGTTACGCGATCGTGGGCGCTTCCATCGGGATGTTTATCATGAGCTGGAACATCACGTCCTTTATCCTGTTCAGCCGGCATTTCCGTTTCCTGGCAGCGGCCACCAATCCCTTCCTGAAATTCTGTATCAATAATTCCATCCTGCCCCTGCTGTTCCTGGTCTTTTATTTTTTTAAAGCCTGGCATTTTCTCCAGGTAAAGGAACTGGTGAACAATACCGAAGTGCTTTTCTTTTTTGGCGGCTTTACCGGCGGATTTGTCTTTATACTGGCTGCTTCACTTATTTATTTTTTCCAGGCCGACCGCAGCATCCTGCAGCGGATGATGCCGGTGATCGCGGAACCGAAGAATTATATCACTCACCTGGGACAGGTTAAAGAAGTGTACCACGATAAGCCGCTGATCAAAGTGAATTCCTATTTGGAAACCTTCTACCGTCTGCGACCAGCCCGGGATGTATCGCATTACACCGACGAATTCGTGGAGTCCATTTTCAGGGGTCACCATATCGCGGCGATCCTGTCGGTTTTCGCGGCCTTCCTCTTCCTGATCCTGATTGGTTTTTTCCTGGACAATGCATTTTTCCAGTTACCCGCCGCCGGCAGTATTACGATTTTCTTTTCCATCCTGATCGGGGTGGCGGGGGCGGTTACTTATTTCCTGCAGAGCTGGAGCATTCCTTACCTGATCGGGCTGATGCTCCTGCTGAATGTATTTTATAAGCTGGACTGGATTGATCCCCGTAACAAGGCCTACGGCCTGGATTACTGGAATAAATCAGAAAGACCGCAGTACACCCGGGAAAACCTCGCGGCCCTCTGCAGTAAGGAGAACAGGGAGGCGGATAAGCAGAATATGATCACCGTGCTGAATGCCTGGAAGACAAAGCAGGCGGAGGACAAGCCCCTGCTCGTGCTGATCAATACCAGCGGCGGCGGTCACCGGAGCGCCACCTTTACGATGGGCGTATTGCAGCGGTTGGACAGTATTACAAACGGGGAGATCATGAAGCGGACCTTCCTGATCAACGGCGCTTCCGGGGGTATGATCGGGGCCGCTTATTTCCGGGAATTGTACCTGCGCAAACTGAACGGGCAGCCGGTAAAGCTGCAGGACAAAGCCTATATCAATGATATCGCCGGCGACCTGCTGAACCCGCTGTTTACCTCATTTTTTGCGAGAGACCTGATCGCCCCGGCGCAAAAATTTTCTGTTGGGCCCTATCAATATGTAAAAGACCGGGGTTATTCCTTTGAACAAAAACTGAACGATAATACAAGGGGCTTTCTTGACAAGCAATTAAAGGACTATGTGGCGGATGAGAAAAATGCCCGGATCCCGCTGATGTTCTTTAATTCTGTAATAACGAGGGACAGCCGGAAAATGATTATCTCCACCCAGCCGGTACGTTTTATGATGCAGGGCTTAACGGATTCCAGCCGCATTCCCGTCGCGGAGCCGGATGCGGTGGATTTCGTTTCTTTCTTTAAAAAACAGGATCCCTATAATATCCGCATGCTGTCTGCCCTGCGGATGAATGCCACTTTCCCGATCGTATTGCCCAATGTATGGCTCCCTTCCGACCCCGTTATTGATGTCATGGATGCCGGCTTGCGGGATAATTTCGGACAGGAAACTACATTGCGGTTCTTATCCTCCTTTGAGGACTGGATCAAAGAAAATACCAGCGGGGTGCTCGTCCTCCAGATCCGCGACCGGCAGGCCGGTGGCTGGGAAGCGCCTTATCTCTCGGATGATATTTCGGATCATGCCACCAAACCCTTTTTGCTGCTGCAGCATAACTGGTTTAAAATGATGGAGTATTTCCAGAATGATATGCTGGATTATTACACGACCCGCAGCGGGGTGCCGGTTTATAAAGTGGCTTTCCAGTATGCTTCCGGTAACCAGGAGAATAAAGCAGCCCTCAATTTCCACCTCACCCGGCGGGAGGAAAAAGATATCATGCAATCCATCGGGTCCGGGAACAATCAGCGTAATTTCAATAAAGTGCTTCAGTATTTTTCTTCAGTCCCTGCTAAGGCTGAATAAGGCGGAAACAGTTTTTCAGGATCTGTATCCTGATCTCTTCCGCGCTTTCCACCGGGTCGCCATCAATATGCATCGGGGCGCCGGCGCTGTTTTTTATTTTTATTCTTTCGGTCTGAAAGTAAATGATGGGATGCTTCAGGGAACTTTCCACTTTATCCAGTTTTCCTGCCAGTATCTGTTTGATCAGGCTGAAGAGCAGCATCGGTTTACTGGATTTTTTGGCGATGACAATATCGAGGTATCCATCGGCCAGGAGCGCTTTGGGCGCAATGGTGACATGATTGCCGAACTGGTTGCTGTTGGCAATACTCACAAAATAGGCTTCGGTTGAAAAACTCAGCCCGTTACTTTCTATGATAAAGGGGTAGGGCGCCGCGTTGAAAAAGTTCTTGCTGACCAGGCTGGCATATTTCTTCAGTCCCCTTTCTTTCTGCCGGGCAAATTCATGGGCCACTTTGGCATCAAAACCAATACCGGTCAGCATACAGGCAAACTGGCCGTTAACGGTAAACCCGTCAACGGTGGAAGCATTTCCCTGCAGCACCAGGTCCACGGCTTTTTCCGGCTGTCCGGGAATCCCGGCCGTGAAGGCCAGCCCGTTTCCCGAGCCACAGGGGATGATCCCGAAATTCAAGGGGCATTGCATCAGGCTTCCGATCACCTGGCTGATCGTGCCGTCACCTCCGGCAATCACCACATCCGTTATGCCCCGTTCTTTAATGACGGGTAACAGGGAGCTGTAGTCGCCACCTGCCACCGAAGGGAATACAAGGAACGGGATCCCGGCTTCCTTTGTCTTTTTTTCAATAAGCTGCTGCAGGCCTTTTTTGGTCCTTGTACCCGCGATGGGATTGATGATATACAGGATATGCCGGGACATCCGGGCAAAAGTAATAAACGGGGGGCAATGCGGGGAGGGAGCTTCGCTATTTCAATACAAGGGTGCAGATATGGATGGGGCGCATCCGCACCACGGCCGCTTTCGCCGGGTCTTTTGGGATTTCTGTAAAGTACAGCAGGAGTTTATTCCGCCCGGCAAAGAGTTTTTTCAGATCCGCATTTTTGATGGAGATGGTTTTCTTTACATTTTCCCAGCTCATCAGTCCCACGCGGCTGCTGTCATCCGCCATCAGGGTGCGGTTGACGGTTCCGTCATTTATTTTAAAGCGAATGGTCAGGCAGCCGGAAAGGGAAAGGCTGGCTTTTTTAATGACAATAATATTTTTTTTCTCATCCTCTCCCGCATTATTCAGGATTGTTTTTTGCTGGTGTGATACCGTCCAGCGTTGCTGCCCGAAAACAACGGCGGAACAACAAAGAATACTGAGGAGGAGGATTGTTTTTTTCATATCAATGCTATAAATGCAAGACAGGTAAAAAGGACCGGAAGTTGCAGGCGGCATGCTACCATTTCAGCAAAGCGCTGGCCCAGGTAAATCCGCTCCCGAAAGCGGCCAGGCAAACAAGGTCTCCTTCCCTGATCTTACCCATTTCCCAGGCTTCGCAGAGGGCGATGGGGATGGAAGCGGCCGTGGTATTGCCGTAATACTGGATATTATTATAGACCTGGTCATCCCGCAGTTGCAGTTTTTTTTGTACAAACTGGCTGATCCGCAGGTTGGCCTGGTGAGGGATCAGCAATTGGAGGTCGGCGGTCGTCAGGTGGTTTGTTTCGAGCGCTTCGCGGATCACGGCCGGGAATTTCTCCACGGCCACTTTGAACACGGCCGGTCCGTCCATATTCGGGAATACCTGGGCCTTATCGATCATGGCATGACTGAAGAACATTTCCCCCATTTCCGCTTCGTCGAAGTCAGCCAGTTTCTGTTCGGTCCAGTGATTGGCATGGGTACCGGGGTTGTACATCGCCAGGATCTCTGCGCTGGCCCCGTCGCTGTGCAGGTGGGTGGAGAGGATGCCCTGGTTTTCATTCGTGGTTGGCTGCAGTACCACGGCGCCCGCGCCATCCCCAAAGATCACGGATACATTCCGGCCACGGGTGCTGAAGTCGAGTCCGAAGGAATGTTTCTCCGCGCCCACCACGAGAATATTTTTATACATACCGGTTTTGATAAACTGGTCGGCCACGCTGAGGGCGTACATAAAGCCGCTGCACTGGTTGCGGACATCGAGGGCGCCGATCTCTTTCATCTTCATGGCCCGTTGCAGGAGTACGCCGCAGCCGGGAAAATAATAATCGGGGCTGAGGGTGGCGAAGACGATAAAGTCGATATCGGAAGGGGTCAGGCCTGCCCTTTCGATAGCGATCCGGGCTGCTTCCACCCCCATGGTAGTGGTGGTTTCCCCGGTCCGGTGGGCATAGTGCCGTTCCTGTATCCCGGTCCGTTCCCGGATCCATTCGTCGCTGGTATCCATATATTTCAGGAGATCGTTATTGGTAACAGTATTCGCGGGTACATATTTGATCATGGGGGCTATTTAAGGAAGGAAGATAGGAAATGTAAGGGAAATGAAACGGTTGCAGTTGAAACTGTTTTGGCCGTCTTGCATTGCAATTTGCTTATTTTTAAAACGGGAAAAAGAACACTGCGGAAAGCGAGGTAAAGGGTGGGCATTAGAATTTTATAAGGATTGAAGCCTACATGTTGAGTAGTTTGGAAAAGATGAATTTTAGTTTTTCAGCAGTTTCTTTATTTGGAGACTGGTAGACATAAGTTTTACTATCGTTTGATTTTTGAGTTAGAGCGAGCATGTAAATGGTGTCTATCGATCTTCTGGTAAAGGATTCCTCTATTACTGCATTCTTAAATTCATTAAAGCTGTAAACTTTTTTTTTATATAGTATACGTAATAAAAATATTTGAGGTATAAACTCCAGTTCTTTATTTGTAAAATTGATTTGTATTGTTTTAATTGGCTCGAGTTTCTGGTATACTTGAAATAGAAGAAATAATGTTGTAATAAGAAAAATGAAGATATATTCAAGTGGAGCTAAAATCAGGGCTAATATTGAAATACAAAGAAACAGGAAATGAATTAAAAGAGTATAAGAGAATAATGCTGAATGAATTGAAATGTTACGCCCGATATTAAGGGGTGTATTGTTATAATCACGTAATTTGAATTCGTGAAATTCGGCATCTGGGAATAGATTATTTGATCGCATACCAGTGGGATTTTTTTTTGAATTAAAGGTACTGGTATTTGATCTATAATTACTGGCTATATCAGATATGCTAAATATGTGTTGCCTGATACGAATGCCATTCCGGCAATTTTCTTTGTTCCACCCTTTCAACAGTAGTGGTCGCAGATCCTGCTGTTCGAAGTCTTCCGGCATATTCAACTTCAGGCCAGCCGCCTACCATTTGTTATTTTCTTATTTTTAAGACTGGAAAAGAACACTACGAACAGCGAGGGGCTTTGTGCAGTGGCCGATCCGTAATCCTTCAGCCGGGCCACCAAAGCTTCTTCCTGGGTTAAAGTTCGTTTTTTAGATCAAATTTCTAAGAGGCCGTGCCAGCCCGATATGTCGCTGGATTTTATTCTATCGATGATATAATAATCTGATTGCCATTGAACAAAACCCCCTGTTAACTGCCGTTGTTAGTGACTCTCGGTTTTAAAGAAGTTATCTCTAATTAGTCGCCCCTTAAAAACGCTGTAATCCACACTGGTAGATAGTTTGGGTAAAACTTATAGTGAATAAATCTGCAAGAAAATAGCAAATTGCTATT
>JBBIGW010000125.1:0-11163 GCA_037447355.1 Bacteroidia bacterium
ATTTGGTCAGGATATTCTTTTCCTTTGTCGTGATCTTTATATACTCCCGGAGACTTTCGATATAAAGGATATCCTCAAAATATATTTTTACTTTCTTTTTCCCGACATTAAAAAAGATATGGGCCCGGTCAGCCGGCACAGGCTGGTTATATACCGGCGCGGGGGCGGGTTCGGTTTGCTGCCTGAGTTTATTGACCGCTTTTAAAAAACGATTGAACCGTATCGGCTTTAAGAGATAATCCAGCACATTGAGTTCAAAGCCCTGTATGGCATATTCATTATAAGCAGTGGTAACGATCACGAAGGGCGGGTTGGTCAATGACTCCAGGAAATCCAGTCCTTTCAGTTTTGGCAGGTGGATATCCAGGAACATCAGGTCTATCTTTTCGCGCTGCAGCAGGTCCATTGCGAAAAGGGCATCCCCGCAGACGGCTTTCAGGTTAAGAAAGGGCACCTGCTTTACATAATCCGTCAGTATTTCGGCCGCCAGGGGTTCGTCTTCAATGATAATGCAGTTATATTGAAGCATAATTGTTCAGGTTTAGGGAAAGAAATACATTGAAAACATGCTCATCACTGCTCGCTTCCAGTTTATACTCCCGGTAGATCAGCTCCAGTTGCCTTCTGACATTCGTAAGGCCGATACAATTGGCTTTTACCGGACCGCCGCTGACTTCCCTGCTGTTCCGGATGCGAAAGACCAGGATACCCTTTTTCACCTGCATATCGATCGCTATAAAGGATTTAAACCGGGTCTCGCTGACTCCGTGCTTAAATGCATTCTCCACAAACGGAAGTAATAATAAAGGGGCGATCCTGTAATGTTCGCTGTCTGTTTCTTTGTGGAAGGTAACGGTGAGCCGTTCATTGTACCGCATCTTTTCAAGCTCCAGGTAGTCCGTAAGGATCTTTATTTCATCGGTTAGCGTGATAAAGGGTTCATTGGATTCGTAAAGCATAAACCGGAGCAGCTCCGATAATTTCATTACCAGTTCAGGCGTCTCATCCGATTTTTTCCGGGCCAGCGCATAAATATTATTCAGGGTATTCATTAAAAAATGCGGGTTGGTCTGGTTCCGGAGAAATTTTAACTCTGCCCCCATCCGTTCCCGGACCAGTTCTTTTTCTTTTTCTTTTGCAGCTAACTGTATTCGTACCAGTTTGATCGCTACCGCCATCCCCGTCACAAAACCGATATCCATGATCGCCATCAGGATCCGCCGGATATCGAAAAAGCCACCGGCCTTCAAAGCCCCTCCATAAATAACGGGGTTGACATAATAACTTGACAAAGCCCGGTAAAACGCCAGCGAAACCGCCAGCACCAGGAAGATCTCCAGTATGCAATAAAAAAGATTGACTGCCTCACCCGTGATCTTTCGTAAGGATACATACAGGATAAAATAAGTGATGACCAGTTTGGGAAGCAGCATAATAAAAGCTGCTTCAAACGAAACCCGGATCAGCCTCCCGTCAGACATCTTCTCCAGCGAGGGACCCACCCAGGTGAATACCAGCAGCGAATCCTGCAGCAAATACAGGATCCAGAAAAATATATGCAATAGCCATCTTTTCACCAGGCTAAAGTTCCGGTAAATTGCTGAAAAGCGAATGACTTACAACCAACAGCTGTTTCCAACTGCCGGAAGGCGAGTTTCGCCAGACAAAAAACTAAGAGGTGATGCAGCTTTCAACATGCTCTTCGCTTTTGCGGGAAGCCGGCTGATTGTATCGCCCGGTATTTTTTCTGCAGCCGGAAGATCACACGTAGTAAGGGCTGATCATCCAGTACACCATCACACCGGTCACCGCCACATAAAACCAGACCGGCCAGGTGATCCGGGCCAGTTTTTTATGTGCAGGCCATTCCCCGATCAGTGCCCTGTAAGCGGTAAATAAGATGAACGGCAGGATCAGTCCGGCCAGGGGTATATGCGTAAATAAAATGAGGTAATAGATGGTTTTGGCAATGCCTTCGGCGCCGAATTTTGTTTCCCCGGCAAACAGGTGGTGACAGATATAACTGACCAGGAAAAGAACGGACAGGATCATGGCCGTCAGCATCAGCCCCCTGTGCAGGCGGTGTTTCTTTGATTTCACTGCTACCAGGGCTCCAACAAGCAGGACCGCCACAGCGGAGTTGATCAGTGCATTCACCTGCGCAAAAACATGCACATCGAATCCCGGGTCCGCCGGCAGCTTAAAGCGGCCCAGCAATACAACAGCAGTAAAAACCACCACCGAAAATATCCAGATCAGGGTTTTTGCCTTTTTATCATTTTTGTTCCAGGCGGCTTTAAGCATCGGGTCTGTTTTTATTGATAAAGTACAATAACAGGAATACCCCGATAATAGCAATTAAAAACGAAACGGCTATGATCTGCAGTTTGCCTGCTAAAAAGCTTTTTCCTTTCGGGTCTTTTTCCATCGTCAGCATCACCAGGTCCTGCGAGAGGGCCGAAAGGGAAACGGAATCGAGCCCGCTGTAATAACCCCGCACCAGCCGGTTGCTGTCGATCAGTACAAATTTATCACTGTGTACAAAATTCGTGTCCACGCCTTCCCCGTCGACCAGGCCCAGCTTTATTTCATTCAACGCAAAATCATAAATGGCCTTCTTATCGCCTGTGAGCAGCCACCATTGTTCCGGGTTGACCTGGAACCGGTTGGCCCAGTATTTCAGGCGCTCCACCGAGTCTCTTTCCGGGTCCACGCTAAAAGAAAGAAAATGCACCTGTTTATTGGTCTTATCACCCACCCGCTGGCCATTGTGTATGGACTCCGCCAGTCGTTTCATATTCAGGGTCATCCCGGGACAAATCGTCGGGCAGCGGGTGAAAAAGAAATCGGCGATCAGGATCTTTCCGCGAAGACTGTCCAGTGTCACTTTTTTCCCGTCCTGGTTGGTCAGTGAAATATCCGCTACCCGGTGCCATACCGTATCACTTACCCTCTTCCCCTTTTCCGTGTTACTGATGATGGAATCCGGTAAATAATGGCGGGGCATGTGAATAGCGCTCTCGCTTTTCTCTTTTACAATAAAATAGGAAACCAGCGGGACCATCAGGGCGATCAGCACAGCTATTAATGCTTTCTTATTCACGGTACTTGTTATTAAATGATAAAACCATTAAACCGTCTCCTTGTTCATCGGATGGCCGGTTTAATGGTTGCGTTTTATAAATTCTTTCAGCCCTTATTCTTTCCCGCTGGCCGGTGCAGCCGGTTTGGCTTCTTCTTTCTGACCATGCTTAACAGGCATCGTACTTTCCTTAAAATGCTTGTCGTAAGTGTTCCGCAGGTTTTTATAGGAATTGCCATCCCAGATAAAAGCGGTAATGAACCAGATAAAGAGCATCAGGGGCACCACGATAGTCATGATCATGTTCCGGATCTCATCTCCCAGGTGCATGAATACGGAAACGATATAATAGGCTTTGGCCAGGGTCAGGATACATACCATACCCTTGAACATCAGCACCAGTAATTCATTGGGATCTTCGCCCTTGTGAATGGTATAGATGGAGAGACCGATGGCCAGCTCAATCACCGTAATGACGGAGAGGAGGATCGTGGTCTTTCTGACCTTTTTATGGAAGCTGTCATCGTCAGCGTGATGATGATGGATTGTTACTTCTTCGAAAGCCGGATGTTGCATATTCAGATAAATTACAAATTTTAAAATCAGGTGCCGTTAAATGCCAGGCGTGTTATGATTAAATCAGGTAGAAGCAGAGGAATACAAATACCCAGACCAGGTCCACGAAGTGCCAGTACAGACCGGCCTTTTCGATCATCAGGTAATGGCCCCGGTTCTGGAACACATTTTTCTGTGTCATCGTCAGCATGATAATATTGATCACCACCCCGGAAAATACGTGGAAGCCGTGGAAACCGGTGATCCCGAAGAAATAACCACCGAAAGCGACCGGGCCTTTGGCGCGAACATGCAGTGCTTCCAGGTTGATCGAGCTGATCAGTTGTTGATCGGTCATGGCGCCGAGCTGTTCATGCGCCAGGGCATGATTGCTCTGCTGAGCCAGGTTGACCAGTGTTTCGTGGGAACTGTTTTGCAGGGCGGCGGCCACGGCTTCATGATTGGCCAGTGCGCCCCAGGGGTTCCCCCGCATGGTCTGCCCGATGATATCGATCTTACCATCCACCAGTACGGCATGTTCACCGGTGATCAGGTGATGCCACTCCCATGCCTGGCAACCCAGGAAGGCGAGCCCTCCCACAATTGTCCAGCCCAGCCATTTGATCACACCGGCTTTATCGCCCTTGTGACCGGCATGCACCGCCAGCACCATCGTTACGGAACTGATGATGAGGATAAAGGTCATCACACTTACGAAGGCCAGGGGAAGATTCTGGTGACCAAATCCCGGCATTGCATTAAATACCACGTTGGGATCCGGCCAGAAATTCTGGCTGAAACGGATCGATCCGTAGGAAATCAGAAAAGCGCCGAAAGTAAAGGCATCACTCATCAAAAAATACCACATCATCAGTTTGCCATACTCCAGGTTGAAGGGGCTTTTACCACCGCTCCACCACTTGGTCTGATGTACTGTTGCTGTTGTCGCCATGTCAGTTGTCAGGTTTTACTTGTTTCGTTTATGTCAGTCAGTTCTTTCCGATTACCAGGAAAAATACCAGCAGGTAGATCCAGAGTGCATCCACAAAATGCCAGTATGTTGCCGCTACTTCCACCGGTACAGAACTGTATAATTTCGTTTTCCCAAAGAACCCTTTAATGAACATGATAAAGAGCGCGATCAGTCCGCCCAGCACATGCAGGGCGTGCAGTCCGAAGATCACGTATAAAAATTGTCCGCCCCCGGCTCCCCTGAAGGTTATCTGCTGTGCCCATAATTCCCGGAAGCCCATCCACTGGCACATCAAAAATGCTGCGCCGAGCAATACGGTTATCCCGGTCAGCAGCCGGTACCTGTTCATTTCACGGTCTTTAAAAGATCTTAACGCCAGCTGGATCGCCAGGCTGCTCAGCAGGATGATCCCGGTGGATACCCAGAACACCCGCGGCAGGCTGACCGGCTTCCAGTTCACCTGGTTGCTCTTTACGATAAATGCACTGGTCAGTCCCGCGAACATCATGACCAGGCTGCCGATCGCCACCCACAACGTGAACTTGTGCGGGTGCATTTTTTGTTTTTCCTGTTTTCCCACGATTTCCATCTCTCTTTTTATGTTCTAAATTTTACTAAGCAATAAGGCGAACAGCACGACGGGCAGGTACATATAACTTCCAAACATCACTTTCCGCGCAGCGCTTACTTCCATCGTCCGGTACAGCATAATACAACGGCCGATCATAAACAGGTTGGCCAGGATGATGAGGCCGATACTGATCAGGCCGGCCATATCATCGTAACGGCACATGCCGGTAAAATAAGGCAGCAGCGTTACCGGCACCAGTAACAATGAATACGCAATGGTCTGGATCGCCGTAAACTTAGTCGGTCCCTCGTTGGCCGGTAAGAGCTTAAATCCAACCGCCGAGTAATCCCGGTGTGCCACCCAGGCAATCGCCCAGAAATGGGGGAATTGCCAGAAAAACTGGAAGGCGAACAGGATCCACCCGCCGGTGGAGAGTTTATCATCCCCCGCTGCCCAGCCAATCAAACAGGGCAGGGCCCCGGGTACAGCTCCCATCAGTACCGCAATTGAATTGACTTTCTTCAACGGCGTATAGATAAAAGCGTAGAGGAACAAACTGAAAGCAGCCAGTCCCGCGGATAACCAGTTGAAATATTCACCGAGTACAAAGATTCCGGCAGTTCCTGTGACCACTGCAAAGACCCAGCCCTCCGTGACACTTATCCTTCCGGCCGCCACGGGCCGGGTGGAGGTCCGTTTCATCTGTGCATCCGTATCTTTCTCCACCACCTGGTTGATCGCGTTGGCGCTTCCCGATACCAGCATCCCACCTGCAAAGAGCAAGAGTATCATGCCCCAGTTGTATTCCACAACTTTCGGCGCCAGCAGGTAACTGATCACACTGCTGAACACCACCATGATACTCAGCGAAGGCTTCATCAGCATCAGATAGTCCTTAATCTTTTTCATGCCTTCACTAATATTCAAATAACAAATTCCGGTTCTCCTCCGACATTTTTTATAATGTCACCCCTTCGGGGTTCTGATCTCACTTAAAACTTACTTTCTATAATCATGTCAGCCCTTCGGGCTTTTCGTATCTCGTACTTCTAACTTCGTACTTAGTGCTTCGATTCATTCGCCCCCACCGGTTCCGTCTGCGGGATAAACTCACGGCCATCCTTCGCATAATCGTAGGGCCAGCGGTGTACTTCCGGAATTTCTCCGTCCCAGTTACCATGCCCCGGTTTGATCTTAGTGGTCCACTCAAGGGTATTGGCTCCCCAGGGATTCTGGCTGGTTACTTTTCTTCCCTTGAAAATGGAATAGAAGAAATTAAACACAAACATCAGCTGTACCGCAAATACGATGATGGAAACAACGGTGATCATTTTATCGAGGTCGGCGAACTGGTTAAAAGAAACCCAGCCTCTTTTATCGAGATAACGGCGCGGCATACCGGCCAGGCCCTGGTAGTGCATGGGCCAGAAGATCAGGTAGGCCCCGACCATCGTTACCCAGAAATGCAGGTACCCGAGGGTATTGTTCAGGTAGCGGCCAAACATCTTGGGGAACCAGTGGTACACACCGGCAAACATGCCAAAGAAGGAAGCCACTCCCATTACAATGTGGAAGTGCGCCACCACGAACATGGTATCGTGCAGGTGAATATCAATGGTGGAGTTGCCCAGGAAGATACCGGTCAGACCCCCGGAAATGAACAAGCTCACAAACCCGATCGCAAACAGAGCGGCCGGGGTAAAGCGGATATTTCCCCTCCACAGGGTCGTAAGCCAGTTGAATACTTTAATGGCGGAAGGCACCGCGATCAGCAGGGTCAGTAACACGAACACGGATCCCAGGAAGGGATTCAGTCCTGTTACAAACATGTGGTGCGCCCATACCAGGAAGGCCAGGACGGCGATCGAGAACATGGAACCCAGCATGGCCATATAACCGAAGATGGGTTTGCGGGCATTTACTGATAATATTTCAGACACCATTCCCATTGCGGGCAGCAGGATGATATATACTTCGGGGTGACCCAGGAACCAGAACAAGTGCTGGTACAAAATGGCGCTTCCCCCTTCATTCGGCAGGATCTCCCCGTTGATCACGATATCACTCAGGTAGAAACTGGTCCCGAGGTTACGGTCGAAGATCAGCAGGATGGCACCGGATAATAAGACCGGGAAAGACAATACACCCAGTACCGCGGTGAAGAACATGGCCCAAACCGGCAAGGGCAGGCGGGTCATACTCATTCCTTTCGTACGCATATTCAGGATCGTGGAGATATAGTTCAGACCGCCCAGCAGGGAGGAAACGATAAAGAGGGCCATCGCGATCAGCCAGAGGTCGGTACCGATCTTCTGCCCATCACCCGCCTGGCGCAGGGCACTCAGCGGAGGGTACATGGTCCAGCCCCCGGAGGCGGGGCCGGTATGAACGAAGATGGAAGATAGCATGATAATACTGGCGATAAAGAAGAACCAGTAAGAAAGCATGTTCAGGAAAGGAGAAGCCATATCACGGGCGCCGATCTGCAGGGGAATCAGCAGGTTGGCAAAGGTTCCGCTCAGGCCGGCAGTCAATACAAAGAATACCAGTACGGTTCCGTGGATGGTAACCAGCCCGTAATAAAACTCCGGCTGGATCTGCCCGCCTTTTGCCCAATGACCAAAGAAGGTTTCCAGTATCGGAAAGCTCTGATCAGGAAAACCCAGTTGCAAACGGAACAGCACGGAAAACAATCCCCCGATAATGGCCCAGATAATACCGGTAATCAGGAACTGCTTACCGATGGTTTTATGGTCCATACTGAAGATATACTTCGAGATAAAAGACTGTTCATGATGTCCATGCCCGTGATCATCATGATGTACAGCATGCCCGGCTGCTCCGGAATGTATATTGATTGCTTCGCTCATAGTTTCTTTTATTTAAACAACGTTGCGGGTCCTTACAATTTATTATCTGATTACTGCACCGGTTACCGGGGCTGTGGCGCTCAGCGTATCCTGTTTCACAGCCGGATCCTTAGCGGGATTCGCCACCAGGTACTGGGGTTTTTTGGAAGCCATCCAGGCATCAAACTCCTCCTGTGTTTCCACCACAATTACGCCTCGCATGCTCCAGTGGCCCTTGCCGCACATCTGGTCGCAGGAGATCTCGTACACAAAATCCGGGTTATTCGTTTTCTCCCGCATTTGCCGGGTGGTATAGGTAGGCGTAAACCACATGGTGGTGGGTGTGCCGGGCACGGCATCCATCTTCATCCGGAAATGGGCCAGGCCCACGTCATGGATCACATCTTTGGCACCGATCACCAGCTGAACCGGTTTGTTGACCACCAGGTGCATTTCCTGTTCTACAAATACATCATCATAGTTGGCGGGATCATCCCAGATCTGGCCGGCAGGATTGTTGGCCGCAGGATTTACATTCTTAAAATATTTTTTACCCAGCACCCCGTCTTTACCCGGGTAGCGGAATTCCCAGCCAAACTGCTTGCCCGTTACTTCCACCCGCATAGCATCCTTGGGAGCCGTGCCGGTGATTTTAAACCAGTAGAAAATACCGAAACCCACCAGCACCGTCAGGGTGATGGCAGGAATGACCGTCCAGATCAGTTCAAGCTTATTGTTATGGGGAAAATAAAAAGGCTTTTGATTCTCTTTCTCCTGATATTTATAAGAAAACCAGAAAAGACCGATCTGGGTCAGCACAAATACAAAAAAAGTGATCCCGAGGGTTACATACAGCATCCGGTCCACCAGCACCCCGTGATCAGAAGCGGGAACGCCCAGGATCTTTCCCTTGAGCCGTTCATTGCAATAAAATACACCCACCAGTCCGATGACCAGGAAAGCAAGGAGCAAAAACCCGTTGATGCGGTTGCTTTGCAGGCGGGACCGTTCATAGCCCCTTAATACGGCCACATACTCACTGGCTTTGGCGATCTGGAAGGTGATCAGAAAGCCCAGCGCTAAAATGGCGACAATGAAAAATGTCTGCATAACTTAAAATGAGATGGTTTTTATTCTAATATCTGACAACAACTGATTACCGCGCCTTAGAAGTCAGGTGTGGTGGATCAGGCTTTCTTTTACAAAGGGGTGGTTTTTGGCCAGCAGCGGCGCCTTGCTCAGGGCCCTTCCGGTTACAAACATGATCAGTCCCACAAAGCCCAGCGCCACTCCGAAATCGTACAATATCATCGGCACTTTTTCCGGTGACACGGCCGGGAATACCATCTGGTAGAAGTCCAGCCAGTGACCGAATATGATCAGGATCGCCATAAATGTAATCGTTCCGTAGTTTCTTTTCGCGTCCCGGGTCATTAATATTAACAAAGGGGCGATAAAATTGATTATAAACATCAGCCAGAAAATCCCCTTGTAGATCCCGTGCGCACGGGGCTGAAAATAAATGGTTTCCTCGGGAATATTGGCATACCAGATCAGCATGAACTGGGAGAACCAGAGATAGGTCCAGAACACGGAGAAGGCGAACATGAATTTACCAATGTCATGGAGGTGTTCATTATTGGTATATTCCAGGTAGCCGTTGTTCTTCAGGAATACCACGAAGAGGGCGATCAGTGCCATACCGGATACAAACGTACTGGCAAAAGTGTACCAGCTGTACATGGTGCTGTACCAGTGTGCATCGATACTCATTAACCATAACCAGGGAATGGAGGACATTACGGTCAGGGAGAACACTACGATAAAAAGGGCGGCCCAAACGGTATTGTTCCAGATATATTTCTTTCTTTCCGCCACCGTTGCGAGAGGTTTGGCATCCAGGCTGCGGGAGAGCTGCCTCATTTTCCAGCCCAGGAAGGACCAGAGTACAATGGTCAGCACAGTAGCTCCTGCAAAAAAGCCTTTATTTAAAAAACCTTTCTTGTGGTTCAGGATGGGATCTTCCGCCACATGATGACTATCGGTCCAGTGGAAAATGGTATGATTGTCCCCGAAAGCAATGGCCAGTAAGATCGCACCGGCAATCACCCCGATCACGGGCACCACGGCAGAGATCGCTTCCGGCACCCGGCGGAAAGCCATCTGCCAGCCACCCCAGGCCAGCGTGGTGGCGCAGATAAAGAACATGGAAGCATTCACCACCAGCAAAAAGAATACACTGTTTTGCAGCAGGGAAGCCCAGAACCGGGCTGACTCACGGGGATCCGCTTTAGAGCCGCTGGTAACATATAAACCAATAATCGCCAGGATACCAACCGCCATTAACGCGAAGGCAACGGTATTATATCGCTTTGGCACTACAAAATTTTCCCGGATTGACATCAGATACTATTTAATGTTTCTTCAATAACAATTTTATTTCACGGCCGCTTTTGTACTGTCCTTTGCGGCGGCTGGTGCGGCAGCCGGGGCAGCGGCAGTTTTCTTCGCCTGTTGTGCTTTTACATAGGCAATCACCTGCCAGCGTTGTTTGGTGCTGAGCTGGGAAGCATAACTTCCCATGGTGTTCCTTCCATAGGTCACTGAATGGAACATGGTACCCTCCGCCATCGCCAGCATCAGCGGATCGCCAACCAGGTTACGGGGAGCCACCGGGAATACCCCGCTGACCCAGAGCGGACCGTTTCCATCCAGTTTGGGACCGTGACAAATAGCACAGTTCACCAGGAACAGTCTTTCCGCTTCTTTGGAATCCAGGGAAGCGGAATCCAGCGGGTTCTTCACTTCCGCAGATCTTGCATAACCGGTAGAATCATTCTGGAACGGGTAGGCCGCCATTTCTCCCCGGGCAATGGTACCTGCTACCGGTTTGGCAGTATAGTTTACACCCGCCTTATCCAGTGCTTCGGTGCTGGCATAGCTCTCATAAGCCCGGCTGTAGGACATATCCGGCATATAGGCACGGCCTTCTTCCTTTCTCGGGCCTCCACAACTGACCAGGGCTGCCACCAGGGCCAAACTACCGGTAACAAACAGTATTTTCTTCATTATCTCTTGTTATTACGATGAATGATACTTAGTTCTCCTTATGAAACAGTTTTTTCTCCTTGTC
>JBBIGW010000126.1:0-11113 GCA_037447355.1 Bacteroidia bacterium
GAGGGAAATAAAACCCAGTGTAAAAGCAGACAGTATTTTTTTCATAAACATATTTTTTAATAATGGCGCGAATATCGCCAAAAATTGACGCAAAATTATCAGCCCTCATTTCCGGTCCATGTGATTCTTATCACCCTCGTTTGTAAATCATGCAGGCATATGACGAATAACAGGTGCGGGGCTGAACCAGGTTAAGGAAAATAAAGAAGCGGTCTGTTCGAAAATGAATTTACGGACAGAAGCCGGTACAGGTCAGTAAAAAACAGTTCCCTGATTAACAAGTATCAGGTCTGCAGTTAATTTTTATCATGGCCCGGTTTTGGATGAAAATTCTATTTTCGTTCCTGTTATTTTTTAACCTATTTTAAAGCCTAATTTTAAAACATGAAACAAGAATACTGGATCAACGTAAAACATGTGGACAACCGCCTCGTTATTTTCCTGAACGGAGAAACCATTTGGGACAGTGGCATCGTGCATGATGACCCTTCCCTGAACACTTTTATTGATATTACGGCCCCCCTGAAAGACCATGCCGGTCACACCAGCGAACTGATCTTTGAAGGATTCAATGATGATTATACGGCCAACGGGGATGAGGGCGAACTGAACCCCTGGCATTTCAGCTACCGGGTTTTTAAACGGACTATAAACGGGTCCGGGGAAATCGTTGGCGAGACCGATATCCTGAATCCTTACAATGAAAAGCACCTGTCAAACCCCAATACCCGTGCGATCAGCAACAGTTACCAGATCGTACTGAAAAGCGGGGAATACAAAGTGGTGTCGAACGCGCTTTCCCAGCAGTTCTACAAATAAGTGAACGTTAATTTTTAATATTGGCTATTACCTGTTTACAGGTAGCTCTGATTATCGCACAGGGACAGCTTTCAGGTTGTCCCTGTTTTTTATTCCGGGTATTGGCTGCAGCTGAGGGAAACTGTATAAAGCTGACTTATCTTTCCGGAAAATTATACTATGCAGACGATCCTGGGTGCAAATGGAACGATTGGTTCAATACTGGCAAAGGAACTCACTGCTTATACCAGCCGGATCCGCCTCGTAAGCCGCAACCCGGTAAGAATAAATGAGGGGGATGAACTGTTCCCGGCTGACCTCAGCGATCCGGGGCAGGTGGATAAAGCCGTGGCCGGCTCATCGGTGGTTTACCTGCTGGTGGGTTTTGAATATAAACTGAAAGTGTGGCAGGAAAAATGGCCCCGGCTGATGCGGGCTGTGATCGATGCATGTACCCGGCACCAGGCCCGGCTTGTTTTTTTCGATAATATGTACTTGTACGATAAAAGCGCGATCGGGCATATGACGGAGGAATCTCCCGTTTATCCTCCCAGCCGGAAAGGAGCGGTTCGCCGGGAAATTGCAGGTATGCTGACGGATGCGGTAAAAGCCGGGACACTAAAGGCCCTGATTGCGCGTTCAGCTGACTTTTACGGCCCGCGGAATGAACGGAGTATTCTGACGGAGACGGTTTACAAAAACCTGCTGAAAGGGAAAAAAGCCAATTGGGTGATGAATGCGGATAAAGTGCATTCATTTACCTATACACCGGATGCTGCAAAAGCCACCGCCATCCTGGGTAATACGGATGACGCATACGGACAAGTCTGGCACCTGCCCACGCATCCGGCTAAAATTACCGGCCGGCAACTGGTCAGCCTGTTTGCCGCGGAAATGAAAAGACCCGCCGGTCTAATGGTCCTGCCTTTATGGATGCTTAAACTGATGGGGATCTTTATACCCCTGATGCGGGAATTGCCGGAGATGATGTACCAGTATGACCGGGATTATTTTTTCGACTCGTCCAGGTTCGAACAGCGTTTTTCATTCCGGCCCACGAGTTATGAGGAAGGAGTGAGGGCCATCGTTCAGGCCGGAAAATAAAACAACAGTGATCTGCCGGCATCGGGCCGGGAGATCACTGTTTCTTCAATCACTGAGTACGGATGAAACGATCAGATGATGACCACACTGTTCGTGCCGCCGTAAATATTGGGTTCCTGGCTGTCTGCTTCCGGATCATTGATCCATTGGGTTTCGTTTACCAGGTATTTGAATTCATGCTTTGAATCCTTGGGAAGGTTTACATCCGCACTGAAGCTGCCGTCCTTTTTCCTGCTCATTATAATAGCGTCTTCCCAGTTGCTGTTCAGCCCCAGGATCTCAATCGTTTCCGCATTTTCTGTCTGGAAGGAGAATTTTACTTTGCAATAGTCCTTGGTCTTGTAATAAGTTTTTGTTACCATTTGCCGGTTTTTGGGTTAATAAATTATGTGTAAGTCATTGGCAAACAGCAATCGGAGATGGTTCATGGGGTACGTCGTCGCCTTTAATACCCAAATCAGGAAAAGGTAACCCGGGTTGCTTCCTTTTATCGTTCACAGGTTATCCACGGGAAGGGGCGGAGGGGCTGTCCACGTGCAATTTTTGGGAGTTTCTGTCGTTGTAAGATTAATCCAATCGCTGTAAAAACCAATATCCGTCTGTATGAAACACCTATACTTCAATGATCAGGCATTTATTGCCGAGTCATTCAACATGGACGAAGATTTTACATTCCAGTCGTCCCGGCTCGCTTTCTTCAAGATCAACTCCTATAAACTATCCTTAATCAATGCATCTTTCTGCACGACCAGGGAAGAACTGAAGAACAGTATTTGCGGGAGCCTGCTGAATTATACGTCACCGGATCTGATCCTGGCCTTCACCGGTTTTTTTGACCAGGAAATCGATAATTAAACCGGTTCAACCGGGAACTGCCTTTACCGCCTGACTGCCTGAATGTATACAGGCAACGAAGTCCTGCATCCGTGCAGGATTATTTATTTCATCATACAACATGGAATTTATTCGGGCTTGGGGACCGAGAAAGAGAAAGTACTGCCTTCACCGGGTTCACTTTCAATATAGAGCTGCCCGCCGTTTCGGACCAGGAATTCCTTGCAAAGCATCAGGCCGAGACCGGTACCGGATTCACTGGCCGTCCCCTTTGTGGTAAAGTAATCGTTATTCCGGATCCGCATCAGCGCATCATGGCTCATTCCCATTCCGCTGTCCTGCACATAGATTTCCAGGAAACTCGGATGCTCATGCACTCCGATGCAGATCTTGCCTTTCTCCGGGGTAAACTTGATCGCGTTCGACAACAGGTTACGCAGCACCAGGCTCATCATGTCTTTGTCGCAATACCCGTAAACCCTGGGCGGCGCATCATTCAGCAGGATGACACCCTTGTTCCGGGCCGGCAGCAACAGGGCCTGGTACACTTCATTGATGGAATCTTCGATATCCACCACTTCCGGGTTCACTGTGTGTGCCTGCATCTGGGCTTTGGCCCATTGCAACAGGTTTTCCATCAGCCCTACGGCATAATTCATATCGTTCAGCACATCCGGGATATTCTTCCGGAGTTCTTCGGCAGACAGGTGATGCTCATGCGCTTCTTTAAAAAGATTCCGCATGGCATACATCGGGGCTTTCAGGTCATGCGAAATAATGCTGAAGAGCTTGGTTTTAACAGAATTTAATTCCGCCAGCTGGGCAGCCTGTTGCTTCAGCAGTTCGGCGCTCTCTTCCAGTTTCCGGCTCTGCTTCTGGATCTGTGTATTCTTTTCCTCCAGGATACTGTTCTTGCTCAGGATCCGGCCCTGGTAGATACTGTTTTCCTTTTTGATCAGGAATAAACCATAAAAAATAAATATAAGTGACAAGGCCTGGTTCAGGAGATAGAGCCCGTTGCTGACTTCCCGCAATTCATAAGGCTGATGACGGATCACCACGGCCAGCAAAAAATAGCTGACCATGGAAAAGCTAAGCGAAAAAATAATTGAACCGATTGAATTCAGGAAAAAAACAGATAATATTCCGAATAAAATGAACGAAAGGCTGATCCCGGGATTGAACCCGTAGAGATAAACCACACAGGTAAAGAAAGGGTAGAGGATAAAATAGGCCAGCAGGGCCATTTCGGGCCTCTTCTCGTGGTTCAGAAACAGCACCAGTAAACTGACCAGGGCAGGGAGGCCGGCGATCATCCAGGCAGATGCCGGGAGCGATGTTTGCATCAGCAGCCCGGTCATTGGAAACAGGATTCCAATGATCAGCTGGAAAAAGTTAACCTTGTTAAAGATCCGCAGCTTCCGCTGGTCATATTCCTCCATAGATGCGCTGATCCCCAATGATTGAATCAATCCAAATACAGTCAGTAATGGCTTGGGGGGAAGGATAAACCGGCGTTGAAACCGGGATGTTTCTTCTTTCTGCTGGAGGAGTGGCTGTGCCGTAATTTCCATTGGTTTCTTTCTTTAGGATTGGATAACCAAAATAACAGTTAAAGCGGAGATTTACCTATTAAAGAACGAATAACTTACCCGCAAATAGTAGATCTACGTATGTGCTGCTGCGGAAAACTGCATAATCAAAACCGGGTAAAACTAACCAATTCGCCAGGATCAACCAATTTGAGCTTGTACAAAAAATAAGCGGCAGAAGAAGCACGGCAGAAAGCGCATGCGGGCATCCGGTCCACCGTTTATCACTGCTGTGAACGGGTGTCTTTTTTTCGTAAAGCAATTTCTGTTTCCCGGGAATAAATGGCCGGAGTTGAAAATTTTCAGGACTGAACTGCTTTACCTGGTGCAACACTGCCGTATATGGGCGCTGGCAGCCGGTAAGCAGGAAGCTGGTTGAAAACAAGACAGCTTTTCCTAACTTCGGCCCTGACTTCAACCAAATGGCAGAGCATTCACATCAACTGGCGGCGATCCTGTTTGCCGATATCGTGGGCTATACGGCGATGATGCAGGAAAACGAGGAAACCGCTGTGGAAAAAGTGAACCGTTTCCGGGAAGTGGTGGAACTGATCGCTGAGGAACTCAGCGGCAAGATCATCCAGTATTACGGCGACGGGTCCTTATTGCTTTTTCATAGCTCCACGGATGCAGCCGAATTTGCCAAACTGCTCCAGGAGGACCTTCAAAATGAACCCCGGATCCCGGTCCGGATCGGGATTCATATGGGTGATGTGCTGGTACACAGCGGGAATATTTTCGGCGATGTGGTTAATATCGCGGCCCGCATCCAGTCACTGGCACCGGTGGGAGGTATCTATATCTCCGAAATGGTGTACCGGAATATTGCCAATAAAAAAGAACTGGAATCGGTATTTGTCCGCGAGGAGAAACTGAAAAATGTAAAAGAAAGCATCCGGATCTACCAGCTGATCACCGAGGGAGATCATCCCTTTGCGCAACCGGGCGGTATAACCGAAAATGCAGGGCCGGCTACCGGGCCCAGCAGTATCGCTGTACTGCCTTTTTCGAACCTGAGCAGCGACCCCCAGCAGGATTATTTCAGTGACGGGCTCACCGAGGATATTATTACCCAGTTGTCAAAGATCAGGGCTTATAAAGTGATCTCCCGTACTTCGGTGATGCAGTACAAGAATTCACCCAAAACAGTAAAGGAGATCGGGAAGGAACTGGGGGTATCCCTGGTACTGGAAGGAAGCGTACAGCGACACGGGGACCAGGTCCGTATCACAGCCCAGCTGATCAATGCCGTCAGCGACGAACATGTCTGGGCCGACTCATATGACCGTCCCATGCTGGATATCTTTTCCATCCAGCGGGAAGTGGCCCTGGCCATTGCCGCGGTGCTGAATACTTCACTTTCCAATAAGGAAACCCGGGAACTGGATTATATTCCCACCACCGATCTGCAGGCCTACGATTATTACCTGCGGGGAAAACTCCTGCTCGAAAACCGCAACAAAGCAGACCTGCTCCTGGCCCGCGAACATTTTATGCAGGCTGTATCACGGGACAGGACATTCGCTATTGCCTATTCCGGGCTGGCCGATACCTACCTGTTGTCCTCGTTCCGGGGCTACGAAGACCCGGTTATGATGCTCTGGCAGGCCAAGAAATATATTGATACCGCTGCGGGACTGGATTCCTTTTCCGGCGAAACACAGGCTTCCCTGGGGTATTGGTATTTCCAGAGTTTTGACTGGCATGCGGCGGAGATCACTTACCGCCGCTCCATCAGCCTGAACCAGAATCAGTCCAATGTATACCTCTGGCTGGCGGTGTTACTGCAGGCCAAAGGAGAGCAGGAGGATGCACTGAAAATTTTTGAAATGGGGGCTGAGATCAACCCGATGTGGGATTACCTCCAGAAGAACAAGGTCATGCTGCTGGTCAATATGAACAAAAAGGAAGAAGCCCTTCATTGTATGCAGGGACTGATAGATAAATCACATGACAGTGCAGTCAAAAGAAAAAGGTATGAGGAATTGTCCCGGCTGCACTGGGCCTTTAACGAAAAAAAGGAAGCCATCTCGGCCGCCAAAAAATCAGGGAACCTGGGCCTGCTGAAATTTTATACGGACGGGGATTTCTCCCTGCTGCAGAAAACCGTGGATGATCATTATGCCTCCCTGCGCCAGCGGAGTGAATATATTTCCCAGTTCTGGATGGGGCAGGATTATGCCCATGCCGGTGCCCGGGAAAAAGCCCTTGAATGTTTTAACAATGCCCTGGCCTTAAAAGAAGCGGCGCTGAGCTTATTGCTGATCCGGGATTTTGAATTCCTGAATATTAAATACCTCAGTATGGCCCTGCTCACCCGGAAAGTAAAGCAACTGATCAATTTCTGACCAGGCAAGCCCCATTAAAGACGGTACTGTAACCGCAGGTCGATCAGGTCAGCCACTTCCTTATGTACTTTCATGCATACACCGGCAAACCAATGAGGTCCCAACTGGTACCGGATACCCCAGCGGTGATATAAAGTGGAATAGAAGGCGGGATGCCTGCTTATATAAATGCCCAGTTGCTGGCTGACGATCACCCTCCCCAGCAGGAATTCATTACCCAGGTTCAAACCTGCCTTTAAAGCCGGCCGGCTGTTGTTACGGGGAGCAATACTGTCATCCCTGTACCGGTCATAGGTCATTTCTGCCCCTCCGGTGAGGGCATTGATTTTGCTCACCTTCATGGAAACCTGCCCAAATAAACCCAGCATAAAATTCCGTTTGGTTAACCACAAATGATGATAGCCCTGCCCGGGGGTGAACATGATGCCCGCATCTGTCATAGGTTTGCCGCGGATTTTATGGCCGGGGACATAATTGTATTTCGGCAGCTTGTTACTATGCGGGTAATAAAGCAATGAGCCGGAGAGCATCATCCAGTTCAGCCCGGAATTTGGCTGTTTAAAATCAGCATTGGAAATATGATGGATATTCCCGCTGACCGTGGCGGTGAAATGCCCGGACAAGCGTATTCCCGTACCCGCACTTACATGCAGGTAGGTATTCAGGTGCGTACTGTAGGACTGGTTGCTTTTATTGCTTACCACATTGTACGGGCTGGTAAAGTAACTGATCCCGGATTCGCAACGGAATTGAAACTGGAACCGGTGGCCGATCCGGTAAACAGGTTCAAGAAAAACCGAACCAATCAGACTTTTACCAACGACAGGGCTGTGAAAATCCGTATAAGCAAGACTGAAACCGGTTCGCAGGTATGTTCTGCAGATACGGTAAGAGTTATAATCAAGCCGCTGTGTTGAATATTCCAGGCCAATTGTTTCCGGCCGGGCAGTCCCGGCACCAGCCACCACTGATTTATGTATGAATACAGACCCTTTCTGAAAGAATACGGCAACCACTTTTTCGGGGGGAATGCGGTCGGCATGATCTTGTGCTTCCAGGCTCAACGGGCAGAGTATCCAAAGCAGGTTTTTCCAATATTGCATCGGGTAATATAACGATAATTATAAATGAAAGCTGAACAGGTCTGTTGAACAGGAAATGAATTGAAACCGTTCAGTCCCGCCTGCCGAAGACCAGTTGTGTGATAAAAACCTGGTTTTCGTCCCGCTGAAACTCCTGTATTTTACCACCATAATAATTGATCCGGCTTTGTATATCCCTGAATTCGCTTCCTGATTTATCGATTACCTGGCCCCTGTTATTGTAAACGATACGGATCATCAGGCCGAAAGCATGGTAGGAGAGCCCGATATGGATCAGCCGGCTGTAGTTGATCAGCAACAGGGAGGCGAAATCCTGGATGATCCGGAATATGGAAAGTTTATCTTCATTTTTTAATTCCTCGATGGACGGGTCATTACAGTTGAATTGAATATCGGCTTCATACTCTTTCCGGTAATCACTGAGCAGGTTATTAATACTGGGCAATAAGCCAAGCATGGATAATCCGGAAGGATAGAGCTGGTTACTCAGGTTGTTTAATTCCAGGATAGCCTGCTGGATCGTATGCATCATATCCTCCGTGAATTTCCGGTTGCTTTCATCCATCATCTTCCCCTGCAGCATCAGGTTCACATAGACCAGTAACTGGTTCACATTATCCCGCAGCAGTTCTGCAATCCCGGCCCGCTCTTTTTCCTGGATTTCAATTACGGCTCTCAATAATTCCTTTTCGGCAGCCAGGTTCTTTTTCCTGCTTTGTTTGAGGTATCCGATATCTGCTATATGTATATAAAACCCCATTACTTTATCCTGTTGCAGATCGGGTATATAGGAAACAAGGGCCTGGCAAAGTGGTTTTCCGGGTACCGGGATGCTGGCCTCAAATAAACGCAGGTTGCCTGCCAGCGCCGACTGAATGAAAGGTAAATGCTGGGGATATAAAACCTGTCCCAGGTAGTCTGCTAGTTTCATGTTGCCGGAGACGGTATTGGGTTCTTTCCCGAACCAATCCAGGCTGGCCTCATTTACAAACCGGCAAACCTGTTCTGCATCCCAACAGGCCAGCAGGGGAGGCAACTGTTCAATTGCTGATAAGGCTGAACCGCTGTTCTTTTGAAATCCACCATCATCACCGGCAGCAGTAGCACTGTGCGGCATAACTTGTTTTTGGGTAAGGTATAGAATTAAATTATAAAAAAATATGATCTGTTAGGTTCCTGCTTTTATTTTGATTGAAGTCATGTTCATAGATATTTCCACTTAGTTTTTGAGACCTTGTATCAGGAAGAATGGTGAATAGGGCGTTCATTGAAAATTGAGTATCGGGAATTGAGCATTGAGCATTTTTTTGGGTAATAGGTAAATGGGGAGTAGGGAGTAGGTAGTCACTGTTGTCCGGTAAAAGTTGCTGAATTTAAATAAAAAAGGAGGCCTAAGCCTCCAGTAGTTATTTTAGTGTTACCACACAACTATAATAACTATGGGTAAAGGTAATTTTTTTACCGGACAGCCGGTTTTTAATCAGATTCTTTCATTAATTCCTCGATTTAAGGTTGCCCAACTGGCTAAAAAATATAATGCTGACCGGTATTGTAAGAAGTTTCGTGCTTATGACCACCTGGTAACCATGTTGTATTCCACTTATCACCAGTGTAATTCCCTTAGGGAGGTGATTACCGGGATGCAAGCGTCGGGAAGCCGTCTCAAGCACTTTGGCATCTGTTACACACCACGTCGGAGTACACTGGCAGACGCGAACCTGCGCAGGCCGGCTAAGCTATTTGAAGACCTCTACCATCAGCTCCGTACCCATTTTTATGGGAGTTTACCGGACAGCACAAGTTCGGCAATGTGGCTTGGACGCCTTTTTATTATTGATTCGACCCTGGTTAAGCTGTTTTCTTCCATTATGCAAAGCCCTGGAACCTACTGCAGTAATGGCAGAAAAAAAGGAGGTGTAAAGGCTCATGTTATACTCAATGCTCAGCAGGACACTCCCTGTTTTGTTTGTATTGAAGAAGGCAAGTCAGCTGACAGCCCCTTCTTAAAACAGGTTCACTTACCACCTGGCTCCATTGTTGTCATGGACAAAGGCTATCGCAATTTTGAGCAGTTTGTACGGTTCACCAATAGTAAGGTTAGTTGGGTCACACGCTTGCATGAGCGTAGCTATTATAAGCAAATAGGAGAAAATAGTTTGACTCAGCAACACATAGATAGTGGAGTACAGTCAGATTTGATTATTGAACTTGGCAGCCCGGAACTGACCTATCGTACACCTATTCAGAGAGTAAGACTTATAAATTACTTCGATCCGATTGGCAACCGAACATTCAAGTTTATCACCAATAACTTCCAACTCGATCCCAAAGAAGTGGCTGACATTTACAAGAATAGATGGCAAATCGAAATTTTCTTTAAAAGATTAAAACAAAACTTTCAGCTTCATTCATTCTTAGGCGATAATGAAAATGCCATACGGATACAGCTATGGTGTGCTTTAATAGCCGATATGCTTATAAAAGTCATACAAACCCGCGTTAGCAAAGTAAAACGATGGTCGATGGCTAATCTGACAAGTTTTATCAGAATACATCTCGGCACCTATATAAACATCTTTCAATTCCTCAAAAACCCGGAAAAAGCACTGCTTAACTACCACGACCCCAATCAACAACAACCCGGCTTATTCCCAACATAAAATAAAGGGGGGCTTAGTTTTGAAAATGTGATAGAAAATTGAAGTTCGGAACAAAAAAATCCGAGGCTTAACCCGCTTTTTGACTTTTACCGGACAACAGTGACCCTGGCGTTTCCAAGAATTGGAGGTCATGAAAAAGTATGGGCTAATGGCTTATTTGAATCTTTATCAATTATCCTGATTTTTCCCATTATTATTTTTTTGGGCGCTATTGGTGAAATCAGGAATAAGTTCGCCGATAAAATCTGTACATTCTTAGGCGACATTTCTTACCCGGTGTATATAATTCATTTTCCCTTAGTATATATATTCACAGCCTGGGTTGTTAGACACCAAATTCCCATCCTGCAAGGTGTTATTGTCGGAACAGGACTTTTAATTGGCACTTCAGTGCTGGCATTTATTTTACTGAAATACTACGATGAACCAGTAAGAAAATGGTTAGCGAAACGTTTCATGAAAAAATCTTAATAAAAACTACGGCCAGCATTGGCCTGGTGCAATTGGTGCCGGACGGGAAAACGCTCAGCATTCCTTCGTAGCCGGGTCTCCTGGAAGGGACCCGGCGAATAGAGTGACGCCGGGTCCGCCATTTTCTATGAAGCGGATTAATATCCCGGGAAAGGAATTGTCAAAATAAAATATATGGGAGCGAGACCCGGCTGGGAAGTTAA
>JBBIGW010000127.1:0-11001 GCA_037447355.1 Bacteroidia bacterium
TCTTTCTTCATTAATAAAAAATCATTCTCCTTTGCCAGGGCATAGGCTTTATCCAGGTAATCCCCGGCCATCCCGTATTTTTTAAGGGAAGTGCAGACGGTGGCCACCCAGTTATAGTAACTGGTAATATCCGCAGCAAAACCGGTCTTCTCTATATGCGGAAGACCAGCCTGTATGTAGGAATAAGCCCGGACGTCATCCCCTTCCTCATGGCTGAACATTGTCATCAGCTGATAATACTTGGCCAGGTAAAAATCATCCTGTAAACTGTCTGCCATGGCCCGTCCCCGTTCAAAATAATAATCGGATTCTTTTCTCCGTCCGAGTTTCCGTAACAATCTTCCGTAATTCAGGCAGATCCCCATCCGGGAAGCATTGTTTCCTATCGTCATTATTTTCGGGTATGCCTTAGCACAGTACGACAGCGCGGTTTCAAATTTTCCCAGGTTATAATACGAATTGATAATATTGGTATAAAGAATGGGCAGGTTAAAATGATTACTGTCCATGGCTTCATACCGTTTGATGCCGGCAAAAAAATAGTCCAGCGCCCCGACATCATCGCTTACCTTCATATGCTCATACCCCGTATTCAGCGCCAGCGATGCCATGCTCTTTACCGCGGCGGGCGATTCGGGGTGATCTTTAAGTATATTTTCTGCCTGCAGGAAATAGGTAATGGCCTTTTTTGAATCGCCCCGGCTGTATAAAAAACCGAAGTGCTCGTACACGATGCCTTTCAGCACCGGGTTTTTAGTTTTATCCGCTATACTGTCCGCTTCCTTTCCGTATTTCCAGGCAGCCGCAGAATCGTTGCGGTCCATCAGGTACCAGGATATCCGGATCCGGTCGTGCACTTTGATAGAATCGGGTTTCGATTTCGGCAGTTCCTTCCGGAGGCTGTCAATCCTTGGTGTTTGCCCCGCGGATAGATACGGCAGGCAAACAGTCCAAACGATTATATGAATAATTACCCTCATTCAGTTAAAATAGTGCATTCTTAGCAGTCTGCAAATTAACCGACAGCCCGCCAAGGGTTTCCTCCCCTTTTTACATGATTTTCTATGCACTGTCTCAATCTCCTGTTTTTAGGGGATACCTGCACCGGCGAACAACTTTACTTTTAAAAAAATATCAGTAATGAAAAAAATAATTCCATTTGTCATTCTTCTTTCCCTGTCAATATCCGCAACAGCCCAGTCCGGACGTATCAGGATCTCCTTTGTGGGCTTTGACTGTTACCGGGAAACCTGGGATGACATCCTGCAATCAGACGGGAAAGGCGACGAAGTGTATTTTAATTTTGGCTTCAATCTTGCCGGCAGAAACGGCAATACCAAACTAACCTATGAGAAAAGAACCAATGTATATGGCGATGCCACCGGTCCCTTCTCCAACCGGATCAGCGTGGGGAGCTGTGTGGATCTATTTGGCGGGGCCCGGGGTGGTATAAAAGCAGGTGATAATTACCGCTGCAATGATATCATCGGGGAATACGATATGGCCGACGGCGATATCCTGACGGTATTTCCCACTGCCTGGGAATATGATCCGATCGCAGACAACCGGAATGCCTTTACCAGTACCATGAGCGGCTTTTACAATTCACTCAATCAAAAAATCGGGCCCATCATGCTGGGGTTTAATGTCCTGACCGGCAACCTCGGAGCAGTCGTTTTCCAGGGCACTGCGATGGGTCTTCAGAAATTAATCAGAGCCGGCGGCGACCAGGGTGAACTGGGCAAACCGGGCACAAGACCCATCGGCATGGAAAAATTTGGAGACTTCACACCCAAGTTCCTCGCTTTGAATACGCCCAACCTGGGCACCATTGCCAACAGTAATATGGGCTTCGGCCAGGGCGTTATTGCGGTGAATTATGATGAAGCGGCTGTGGGTAATCTTCGCGACCACGGGAACTATACAATTCTGATAAAAGTGGAATTCTTTCCCAGTCCTGCCTCGAATCCGGCCCCTCCTCCCCCGGCACCCCGGAACGGGAGTACTCCTCCCCCGCCTCCGCCGCCTGCTCCCCGGAATGGCTATACGCCTCCGCCACCGCCACCCGAAACCGGTAATAATAATGCTACCGCTAATTATCGTAAAGCCAGCAGGCCGGAAATAAACACGGGCAATTCCATTGCTGGTAAATGGACCGGCACTTACGGAAATGGCGCCGGCAACGCCCCCAATTTTTATTGCTTTCAATTGAATACAAACGGCAGCATGCAGTTGCTGGACCCGAACGGGAATACCATTGCATCCGGTAATTACACATTCGTGAATAACCAACTGACCGGTCAATATACGTATAACGGTTCCGGTACATTCTCCGTCAGCGCCACACTGGATGCCAGCGGCACCCTGAACGGCACCTGGGGCAGCGGCAGCAATGTGCAGGGCGGTGGAAAATGGATCATGACCAAAAGATAAGTCAACTGTTTTAAAGTACAGGAAGGGAACCAGCCTGTACTTTATTCTAAAAAAAGAGTTATGAAAAAAATCAGCCTTCTTTTCTGCGGCCTGTTCCTCGCCGGTTTACTGGCTCAGGCGCAACCTGGCAAAAAACAAAAAAACCAACCGGCGGCACAGCCCGACATGAATAAGCTGCTGGAAGAAGCGATGAAATCCGAAGGCATGAGCAAAGAAGAGCAGGAAGAAATGAAGAAAATGATGAAGGGGGTGATGCCGGCATTGGAAGAACACAATAATACGACCGCTGATTATCCTGAATTCACCAGCAATCGCGAACTCCTTCCCTCAAGGGACCCGGTAAAAATAAATGCCGCGAAAAAGAAAAAAATATCGCAACCGGAAATCAGCGGTTATGCGGCATCGCTCTGCAACAAAATTCTGGCAAAAGCGGATCCCGCTGAAACCGCGCTGATAAAGCAAGTGCTGGCCCGGTCGCCCAATGCCCGGGACCTTGCGGCCGCTGCTGTCCTGGCAATGCAGCAGGGACATCCCGAACTGGCCCTGGCATTAAGCATGAAATCCGTGCAGGCGGAACCGGCTAACCCGGTTTACCAGAACAATATGGCTTCCCTGCTCTCACAGTATGGATTCCCGGAACTGGCCATACCGGTATTGCAAAAACTGCGGAATGAATATCCTCTCAACAGTACGGTGCTGAACAACCTGGGGCAGGCCTGGTTTGAGCTGGGGGAAACAGACAGTGCAAATGTCCTGCTGAAAAAGGCAGGCGGCCTCAATCCCTATCATCCGGAAGTAAAACAAACGGAAGGTGTGATTGAAGAAACAACCGGTAACCCGGAAAAAGCGGCCGAAACGTATAAGCAGTCACTCGAAAACGCGGTAAATCCCTTTACGGAGCAATTGCTTAAGAACAGTAACAATGCGGGCAGTATCAATAGCCTGGATTTTGAAAAAATCAAGCGGAGCATTACGATCCATGAATTCTTCCCTAAAAACTGGATCCATCTGCCCGAATTAGAAAACGGTGTAAACAGTTATGAATCCAATGCGGCCATCGTGAACGGCTACCAGGCCATGCTGGAAAAACTGGATGATAAAATTGAGAAACTGGAAGATGCAGCCAACCGCGAATTGGAGGACCTGGCAAAAAAAGGGGAAAATGAGTTTGTCCAAAAAATGATGGAAGAATCCATTGCCGGCCTGAGTATGATGAGCCGGCCGGCCACCACCGTTATGATGGTGCTGCAAGCCTGGCTGCAACAATGGACCCAGGACTACCGGGCAAGGCTCCAGGAGCTCAGGGAAAGAATCAACAGGAAGAGGATTGAAATGACTACCTTCCGTAATAACGACAAATGCCCCGATTTCGACCGGAAACACAACGACTTCATGCAATATGCCAATCCGCTGATCCGGAAATTTCACTTGGAAAAGATCGAAGAATTCCGCACCTGGCTGAATGCCTTTTGCACCTGGAGATGGTATATCGTGGGAGACCCGAAAAACAGTTCGCTTGCCGCCTGTATTGGCTGGACAGCCGCGCTGGCCAACCTGTATGAATCCGCCGTATCCGATATGGTCTATTTTGCTAAATCCTGTGTGCAGCAGAACGGTAACGGGAGTAACACGGTGACGGGGCCCGAAGTGCCCAATTTCACCTGCCCGGTGGTGGTCAGTATCCCGGCAGGTGCCGAATGGACCGAACTCAGCAATTCCAGTAAAGATTTTAATAAGAACAGTTACGGTATCAAAAAAACAAATAAGCCAGTGCCCAATGTCACCACCAGCTATGCAGCCGGCAACGGTATCGGTGAACCGGGCAAATCACCTTTTGTAAAGACAGCCAATGGCAGCATCACAGCGGGAATGAACAACCAGGCAGAGGAGGTAATGGCCCCGCTGGGCAAGATCCCGAACCCGGATGACCCGGCTCCCCTTCCCACCCTGCCGGAGATCATTAAACGAAATGTAGAAAAACAGTTGCTGAATAAATACCGGGCTTCCCAATGCAACCAGCCTCCTAAAAAGAAAAAAATAAAATTCGAGGTCTCCCTCGGCGAACTGGTGCTGGAAGGGCCGGCGCCGGTAAAAGAAAGGCAGACAGAAAGCGGGTATGAAATCGAATACGAGGATGGGTCGGCAGACTTTATCATGGAAGATGGCTCGATCCTTCATTTGGAAGCGCCCAACACCTATGCCGTAGTGGAGGGTGAACCCAAAGCAACCGTTACCCGGAAACCGTCAAACCCGTCAGATAAAGTTATCCCGGCATTGAAAGAATACCAGGATCAATATAATAAGAATGGCCTGGTACCCAGTATCAGCAGCGGGCTGCAGTCGCCCGGAATCTTCGGCTTTTTAAAAAATATTTTTAACTGATATATTATGAAAAGAAAAACGATAACCACATTTACCGTTATAAGCGGCCTCCTGTTAACCGCCTTTACGTTTGCGGATGATATTATCAGAAAACTGGGCATGGAACATTCCAACGCGCAGTATTATATCCTGGGTAATCTCCTCGGCAATTTCAGCAGCGGGGAAATGGAAGAAGATAACGGGTCCGGCGAAAGCGAATCGGCATACCAGCAGGCCGAATCCTTCAAACTGCCCTATGCCCGCTTACTTCCTTCCGTTATCAGCGGCGATAAATCAGGTGCCGCCAAAGAACTCTGTGCCTACATAAAACAATATGTCAACAGCCAGGACTTTATGGATGCCTACAACAAAAGAAGGGACGCCGCCAAACCTGCCAGTGAGCCCTGGCGGCCCGATGCTGAAACAATTCAATCCCAAAGAAGCAGCCTGAAACAACAGGAAGCACAACTGGCACAGTATAAAAAGAATAAACAATTGCCCGCGTCCTCCCTGGATGCCTTCGAGAAAAGCGTGGTCAGTCAGAAAAAACAATTGGCGCAATGGGAAGACCCGCACCCGAACCAGACCCGCTGGGAAAACATCTACCCTGCCGATCCCAGCCTGATCGTAAAAAAAGACCTGCAGGAATACCTGGCCCTCGTAGCCACGGTTGATTTCAATGCGCAACTGACCGAACCGGACAAATACAAAATCAAAAAATTTGTCAATCCCCTTTACGAAAAGAAATCCCTGAAATGGAAAGCCTGTTTCCGGGCGGGGAAAGAGGTGAATGAAGTGGTAACTGCTTTTGTCAAAGAATGGCTGAAAGGAGAGATCATCTCATCTGTCAAAGAAAAAATGCCGGATTATAAGAATGCGGATGCCGGCTCACCAGTCAGCAATACACCCGGTACACCCGTAACGGCTACTCCCGGTGACAGCAAAACCGATCCTGCCGCCAAACCTGTGAAAGAAAAAAAATCTTTACTGAATAAACTTAAAAAAGTAACCGGGTTCTGATGGGATCCTGTTTGCTCCAAAAAAATGGTATGAAAAAGCTACTGCAGGCCTGCCTTCTTTTATGCTGCGTTTTAACGGGATTCGCACAGAATGATTATAAAGACCAGTACCTGGGATGGATCAAAATGGTAAAGCCCAACGACCCGGTCAAACCCATTCTATATGACAACCGGGTATTTACTGCCGGCCAGCTTGCTGTATCCAACCTGTTCACCAGCTGGATACAGGCCAGTTATACTCCGAAGGGCGGACTCGGTGGCGTATATAAAACATCCAATGAAAAACTCAGTCCCTATAACCAATACACCAAATCCCTGCACCCGTATTACGGGGCTTCGTTGCCTACTTATCTTTTCCTGAAAAAAAAGCCGGGTGGTGGCTGGACCCCGGAGAACAACCTCGGCCTCTTCCTCCTGGTGGAAGCCAACGGGCTATTGGGTGATCATGTGGACCTGATCAGTTCGCCTGAACAATATTATTTCTATATCCCCGGCAAAAACGGGTATGAAGAATACGATAAACAGCAAACTGCTTTCCTGGGATTTGACAAACACCCGGCATTCAGTAAGTATATCCATTTCTACCAGTCCGGGGGTATCCGGTACCAGGCCCAGTACGTGGTGCTCCTGAGCCGGAACAATGAACTCCCGTACATTCAAATCACCAAGGGTGAGTTCCTGGAACAATTAGAAAAAGCGATTAAAAGGGATTATGCGGCAAGGCAGGAAAAGATCAATAAAGATTACGGGGAAGAATCACGTAAAAAATACTTCCGGGATTACGAGAAAGCAGCGTACGACAAACGGATGAGCGCGTACGACAAGCTGAAAGAAAAATACAAAAACCGGCTGCAGGAAAAAGCGGCCATCTATACCGAACAGCCCGGCATCCACCTGGAGAACCAACCGGATATTTTTGAAGGGGAAACCGGAAACCAGCGTTCCATCCCGGTGTACAAATTTGATCCCGTGAAAACGGCTCAAACAAAATCGGACCGCCCGCAGTGGATCCGGATCAGCTGGGGCGGCAGCACGATGAATGATCCCGTATTCAAACACATGCATGCGTCCCTCCTTAACAACCTGGATATTGATTATATCTACAACTACTTCTTTGACCCGGAAAAAGTAAAAGGGAAAGCCTATCAGCCACTGCATTCCCCGGTAACAGAGGAAAAACCCGTAGTACAGGAAGTCTCCGGGAATACCCGAAAAGCACAGGCAGGTCCTTCGGTCCTGCTCTATGAAGATTTTTCTAATACAGCCACCGGCAAATCACCGGTCAGCTGGACTACGGATCTGAACAGCGAGGGCCAGGCAGTACAGGTCGAAACCGTTTCCGGTCAAACCGGGAACTGGGCCGTGCTGAAAGGGAATAAAATCAGCCTGCGTAATAAACTACAGCTACCCGGAAATTTTCTGTTCAGCCTGGAAGTGGCGGTTCCTCAAAATTTTACCTGGGGGGCTAAAAGACTGCTGATAAAACTGGGTACCGATAAATCATCACTGCTTGTAAATATGAAGCCGGGTTTTGATGGCAATCCCGGTTTCCTGTTAACCGGGCCTGATCAGTACGGCTCAGACATTCTCACCACCTCAAAAGAAACTGAGGTTCCTGTCCCCGGCTTTTCGAATAACAAACCCTTTAATAAATTCCTCCTCCAGATCCGCAAAAACGGCCGCTCACTGGAGCTCCTCATCAACCAGCAACAGGCCCTGCTGATCAGGGATGCATTTATTGCTACGGATCCGGTTATCCGGGGGATAGAAATCTCCCATTCCCGCAGCGACAGTGAAACCGAAAAATACTATATCAGCAATATAAAAATCGAGAAAAAATAATATGAAAATTATCCTCTTCCTGTTCATGCTCCTTCCGGCCATCCCTGCAGTCACGCAAAACTGTAATGAAGCCCAGCTCCTGCAAAAAACCGGCAACTGGAAAAAAGGGATGCCCGGTTCTAAGGGGGGAACAGTTACAGATATTCAAAATGCAAAAAAAATCCTGGAGGCTGTCCACAATATGATAAAATCAGGGTACACCCCCAAGGGGCTGGAAGCCGGTTACCAGGAAGCCTTCCTCGCTGTTGATCCTGCCACCCCGGTAAACGGTTATTATTACAGTATCATCCCCCTGAATTATTACTGTGATGGCATTAACCTTAAAACCGCACACGAATCATCTTCCTGGTTCCAGGTTGCGGCTAATTTTTTTGATGTGGAAATTTTTTCAACCCCGGACCTGTCCCAACTCAGTTCAGGCACGGGCTACCACTATATCCGGGATATACCTGCAGAAAAAGAGAGCATTTTCATTTTTCCCGAGACCGATGTATCCCTTGGTTTTGGGCTGAAAGGGAAATCGTACCGGTGGCTGGTCACTTATGATAAAAAACTTCCTTTCTCATTTGTAAGCCGGAAAGAATTCCTGGAAACAAGGAAAAAGATACTGGCAAATTCGCAATTACAGGCCGCGGCAGGCATAAAGGATTTGCTCGCACAAAACGAAATGGAAAAAAAATTTAAGGAAACCGAATACAAAAGCGATTCTGAAAACCTTAATAAATACCTGCGGATGGGCTATGCGGTTATAAAAGAAAGATACGAAAAACAACAGGCTGACCTGGCGAAAAACTATGCACCCGCTTTTGCCAAAATTGAAGCAGCCCTGCAAAAGCCGGCAGCAGAATTGGACCAGCTCTCCATCGTGAAAACAGATCCGCACGACCCACTCTCCTACCTGTTTACAGAGGATTCGGATCCCTTTGGCGAAGTACTGATCAAACCGAACCCGGGCTATTTTAATAAAAAACTGCCCCGGTCTTATCCGCAGTTCTTCTTTATCACGCTGACAGGTAATCAAAAAGAACCCATTGCCGCCAGGTTCACCGCCGATATACAACAGGCACTTCTTTTCCCGGCTTTGAAAACTATGCTGGGAAAAGCTCCGGGGAATAAAGTTGTTAAAAATAAATCTATGGGTAAAACGCTAATGCCCTGATTGTTGTGAACGTAATAGGCGCAGGCCGGGGTACCTTATCCAACTGGAAATAATTCCCTGTTTTACGGGAGGCGCCGGTAAAACAAACCGGCTATTTTTAACAGGAATTCATACAACAACATGAAGAAAACAATACACATGAATAAAATATATTGTATCCTGCTCGTCATTTTTGCCGCATTCAACTCGTCTGCCCAAAAACAAAGCTATGACCTGGCCACTTACGTTGCGCCTGCCGGCTTCACCAAACAGGCCGGGGAAAAATCAGTACAATACACCCTGGAGGACAAGGACAAAGGGGCCTACTGTATCATTACTCTTTTCAAGACACTCCCCGGTACAGGGCAGTCAAAACCGGATTTTGATGCCGCCTGGGAATCACTGGTAAAAGAAACCCTTACCCTTTCCGCGGAACCTGTTATGCAGGATAGTGCCTCGGAAAATGGATGGGTGGCCCAAAGCGGTTATTCCACTTTTGAAAGTGAAGGAAATAAAGGGATCGTAGTATTAGTAACTATGAGTGGTTTTCAGAAACTGGTCCCGGTACTGATCCTGACCAATTCCAATGAATATGAAACGGTGATTTCGTCTTTCCTGGAATCAATTGATCTGGCAAAGCCTGTGGCTGAAAATGTCAATCCCGATACACCAAAAAAAGAAGTCCCGGTACATACCACAACCGGCCCGGTCAAATCCGGCTTTGCCTTTACCCGGACCGAATTTGACGATGGCTGGGTTAGTACGGTGCAGGAAGATTGGGTGGAGGCCAGGAAGGGAGAAGTAAAGATATTATTGCATTATCCCAATGGAAATATAAAACCGGCCAATACGGATGTGGATGTGATGTGTGCTGCCGCCTGGAATGTCCTGGTAGCCCCCCGGTACAGCAACATACAAAATTATAAGACCACGCCCGGTGTGCTGGACTACGAGCGGCCTTATTATGCAGAAGCCGGCTTAACCGATAACGCAACCGGTCAAACCGTGTTCGTGGCCCTGTTCCGGAAAGGCAATACCAGCTGGATGGAATTTGTTTGTCCTGACAGGAATACCTTTATTCAGCAATTCGGGCTGGACGTCTCCACCATAACCTATAATGCGGAAACCAATATATGGGATAAACTGGTGCGCATGAATAACTATAACAAGTTCGCGATTGCCGCTTCCGATTTTAAAGGAAAATGGTCTGATCGTTTCAACAGCAATACTTATTATACCAATATCTATACCGGGATGAGTGCCGGGATGAGCACCTATTCCTCTTCCCAGTCCTTTGAATTCGGCGCGGGACAAAGCTATAAATGGCACCTGGTCATGGCCAATTCCTATGGCGGCAGCACAAATTTTGCCCAGGGAAAGGGGGCCGGGAAATTTACCGTATTAAATAACTGGCAGATCCGCTTCTCCGAAATGGAAGGGAAACCCAAAACATTTGATGCCTATTTCACCGCGACAAAGGGAGGAAGAGTGCTATGGATGAATGATGCCCAATACCCGGGATCAGGGATCTATACAGGGTTTTCGAAAGCTGACTGATTTTTTTTAGTTGTCGGTTGGCAGATGTCAGTTGGCAGCTATGATACCGGAAATGGTTGGATAGAGACTAATTTTTAATTTTGTATCTTCAAAAAAAACGACATGAAAAAAATACTCGCCCTGGTCAGCCCCCTGCTCATTTTTACCGGGGTAAAAGCACAAAATAATCCGCAGGTAAAAAAAGAAACCGCTAAACCTGAAATCTTAAAACCCGCTGCGGTCAGAGCCGAAGACACACTGAAGGCCGGCAATATCAAACAATCAGGCGGCACGCTTAAGAATACGGTAAAAGAAGGGAAATGGACAAACCCGGCGGCCATGAAGGAAGGAAAACTGATCAAAGATCCCAACCTGAAAGAGGGCAAATGGACCAACCCTGCCACTATGAAAGAAGGAAAGCTGATCAAAGATAGCAACCTGAAGGATGCGAAACTGGTCAAGGACGCCAACATGAAAGAAGTGAAACTGACTGAAAAAACTATTTTAAAAAAATAAATGACTTCTTTATTTCAGAAAAAAATTACCTGGCCGGAAGGAATAGAAATAAAAGAAAGCCCCGTACACGGGATGGGTGTTTTTGCCTGCAAATCGTTTAAACCGGGTGTTGTTATTGAAACAGCCCCGGTTATTTTATTAACCGAAGCAGACAAA
>JBBIGW010000128.1:0-10461 GCA_037447355.1 Bacteroidia bacterium
TGCATCAGGTAGGGTACCCATTTTTTCGGGGTGGCGGGGTCGATGTAGAAAATGATGGGCTTCTTCGGCTCCACCAGCTCTCCTCTCTTGTATTTTTCCACATCCTCATCCCTGGGCTCGAGTCTCCATCGTTTGACCAGTAATACATTTTCGACTCCCTGCGGGTTGGCATCGTAATCGGTGTAACCAACAACAAAATATCCCACCCGTTTATCATAATAGCGGGCCTGCATCGGTGTTTTGGGAAGTAATACCAGTGAGCTGTTGATCTCAACCGTAAGATTTCCGCCAGGGGCAGGAGGGCCAAAGGAAACAGCGCTGGGCGGGGCCGGTGTACGGCCATAGGTCTTTACGGTACGGATCTCAATATTGACCGGGAAGGAACGCAGGTTGTCGATATAGGATTTATCAGGCTGTAAGGAACCGATCCGGTACATGGATTTTGATCCGCTGCTGAAATGCAGGATCTCATTATCCCCGTTGACAAAGTCGGTCACATCAATCACCACTCCTGCGGAATCTTTACCGATGGCCTTGATATCAAAGGAGGCGGCGATCGCCTGTATATTGGAGCGGTTTACCGCGCTGTACATGGAAGAAGTGGAGTCCTTTGTATATTCCGCAAAGGAAATAGTGCGCAAAAAAATCTTATTGTTGGGTCCTTTCTGGAACTGGATCACGTTGCGGCTGATATCGTCCCCGGCATAACCGGCAAAGCCCCCGATCCGCATTCCGGCCCCGGCTTTGGAAAGGCGGTTCACCACCAGGATATCCCGGTTCAGCAAGCTGTCGGGTATTTCAAAAAAATATTTTTCATCTACTTTGTGAATGGAAAAAAGGCCGGCATCGGTAACCGCTTTCGCGGTGATCACTTCTTTATACGCTTTGGGACCATTGGCCGGTCCTCCCGGCGTTCCGTTGGCAGTTCGTTTGCTGGTATCGGGTTTGTTTGCCGCTCCGGGCTGCGCGGTGGTTGCCAGGGACAAACCGGCAAACAACAGCAGGAAAAAAGTTTTTTTGGAAAGGAATTGCATATGGTTCGTTTTATAGTGTCTCAAGATACGGAAAGCCCCGGCTCAGCCCGGTTTCCGCTTCGTTTTTATACCAGCGGTATACGGGGAGTTTAACCTGTAATTACCGGGTATAAAAAAACCCGTCCTGCTGAAAAGACGGGTTGGGGGAATCTGTTTTTTTTATCAGGCTTTCTTTTTCCCTTTGGGGGCGAACATGGCCAGCATTCTTCGGCCTTCCATTTTCGGCATGTTTTCAAGTACACCGATTTCTGCCAGGCGCTCTGCAAATTTCAGCAGCAGGAGCTGGCCCCTGTCCTGGAACTGGATGGCCCGGCCTTTGAACTGCACATAGGCTTTTACCTTATTGCCTTCTTTTAAAAATTCAATCGCATGTTTTGCCTTGAAATCAAAATCGTGGTCATCGGTATTGGGAGTAAACCGGATTTCCTTTACTTCAGAGACCTTGCTTTTGGCCTTCATCTCTTTTTCTTTCTTCTTCTTATCGTAAAGGAATTTATTATAGTCGATGATCTTGCACACCGGCGGATCCACAGTCGGGGAAATTTCCACCAGGTCAAGGGCCTGGTCCTGGGCCATCTTCAGGGCTTCCTGGGTGCTGTAGATCCCCACTTCCACATTCTCGCCCACTAACCGTACCTGCGGTACACGTATGAAATGATTGATGCGATGTTCGGCTTCTTTCCGGGGTACAAAACGTCCCCTGAATCCGCCTTTGTTAAATCCGCCGCCACCTGGTTTAAATCCGCCCTGGCCGGGTGGCCTGCTGAACCCGCCTCCGGGTTTTTGTGGTACTGCCATTTAGTTTCTTTAAGTGAAGCTTCACCTCCCGTAGTGAGCGTTTTTTTACTGGTTACAAAGGTCCGGTCGGGATCCGGGGTTGCTAAAATACGGTTTATTCGCTTCTGCGTTCTTTAATTTCTTCCACGGCTTCCGCGAGGAATCCGGCTACGGATTTTACCCCCAGGTCACCCTTTCCCTGCCGGCGGACTGCCACTTTCTCTTCGTTCATTTCTTTTTCACCCACCACGAGCATATACGGCACTTTCATTAGCTCGGTATCCCTGATCTTTTTACCGATCTTCTCATTCCGGTCATCCACTTCACTGCGAATATCCGCTTTTTTCAACTGTGCGGAAACGGCGTTGGCATAATCCAGGAACTTATCGCTGATCGGCAGCACTTTTACCTGTACCGGCGCCAGCCAGAGCGGGAATTTACCGGCATAATGTTCCAGCAGGAACCCGATAAATCGTTCATGCGTACCCAATGGAGCGCGGTGGATGATGAGGGGAACTTCCGGCTGGTTTTGCTGGTTGGTAAAACTCAGTTTGAAACGCCGGCCCTGTGCAAAATCCACCTGGTTGGTGGCCAGGGTGAATTCCCTCCCGATGGCACTCCAGATCTGTACATCGATCTTGGGACCATAGAAAGCCCCCTCTCCTTTTACTTCTACAAAGGGAACCTTGGTTTCGATCAGCACATTCCGCACCAGTTCTTCGGTTTCCAGCCAAAGCTCGGGTTCATTGATATATTTCTGTCCCAGTTTCTCCGGGTCATGCAGGGAAAGGCGCATTACATATTTTTCAATGCCAAATATCTTAAAGTACTTGAGGTACATCTCGTTTACCGATTTGAACTCCTGGGCAAACTGTTCCTTGGTACAATAGATATGCGCATCATTCATGTGCAGGCAGCGTACCCGCATCAGCCCGAATAATTCACCGCTTTGTTCATAACGGTAACAGGTTCCGTATTCGGCTAAGCGCAGGGGCAGATCCTTATAACTTTTGGGCTCCGCATCAAAGATCTTGTGGTGATGCGGGCAGTTCATGGCCTTGAGATAATATTTCTCGCCATCCATCTCCATGGCCGGGAACATACTGTCGGCATAATACGGCAGGTGTCCGCTGGTGAGGTAGAGGCTTTCCTTGGCGATATGCGGTGTTACCACTCTTTTATAACCGGCGGCCAGTTCTGTTTCCTTGGCCAGTTTTTCGAGTTCTTCAATGATCACTGTACCATTGGGCATCCACAAGGGAAGACCCGGTCCCACATCATCATCCATGGTAAAGATGCCGAGTTCCTTTCCCAGTTTCCGGTGGTCCCTTTTCTTTGCTTCTTCCAGCATGGCCAGGTACTCATCCAGTTCTTTTTGTGAAGGGAAAGTGACGCCGTAAACGCGGGTCAGCTGTTTGTTCTTTTCATCTCCTTTCCAGTACGCGCCGGCAATGCTCATCAGTTTGATGGCTTTGATAAACCCGGTATTCGGAATATGCGGCCCGCGGCAGAGATCGGTGAAATTGCCCTGGGTATAAAAAGTGATTTCCCCGTCGGCCAGGTTGCCCAGCAGGTCCAGTTTATACTCGTCTCCTTTTTCGGTAAAATATTTTATGGCCTCGTCCTTGGGTAATTCTTTCCGCACATAGGCATGGCCTTGTTTGGCCAGTTCATTCATTTTCATTTCCAGTGCGGCCAGGTCTTCTTCGGTCATTTTCCGGTCGCCCAGGTCCATGTCATAATAAAAACCTTTGGGGCTTTCGAGGGGCGGGCCCACCCAGAATTTAACACCGGGAAACAGGGATTCAACCGCCTCTGCCATCAGGTGGGCGGAGGAATGCCAGAAGGTCATCTGGCCATCTGTATCATTCCAGGTCAGTAATTTCAGGCTGGCGTCTTCCCTGATCGGCCGTGTGGCATCCCACACTTGTCCGTTCACACTCGCGGCCAGTACTTTCCGGGCCAGTCCTTCGGATATGGATTTTGCAATATCGATTGCGGAAACACCCGCTTCGTATTGCCTGACTGCCCCATCCGGCAGGGTAATATTGATCATCGCTGTTGCTTGTTTTTATCGGTGGGCAAAGGTAACGAATAATGGCTAAAGATGGCGAAATACCAGCCGGTCCAGCCCTTCCTTTTTGCGGGTGATTTTCTGTAAAAGACGGCTGAATTTTCCCGGATCAGAATAATAGAATTGGGCCAGCCGGTACTGTCTTTTCCTCCAGCGGGAAAGCATCATTATGCCGAAAATCCTGGAAAGCCCTCCCGTACCGGCATGTAACAAGCGGGTAACCGGAGTTGTATTCACATTGTCCCGGTAGAATTGGCGGAATTGCCTGTTAAGTCCCTGCTGAAACCGTATAAAGTGGCGCCGGTGTACGCGAAGTTCTTCCCGGGTAAACCCGGTCACCAATGCCTGCCAGATATCCCCGTTGATATGGGCATTTATTCCCAGCAACTGGTACTGAAACGATGTCAGGCTGCTGTCGCTGAAATAGGGTTTCCATACCGGGGATATTTCCCCCGGCGGTTGGGCTGCAGCCCTGAAAAAATAACCGGCAAAATTCAATTCCAGTCTTTCGATAAATTCTTTTTCTGCTGGCGCGGCCTCCCGGTAAAATGCAATAGCCCGCGCGGTGGTTTCCAGGTACAGCCTTGCGAAATGACGGGCGGGTGAAGGACTCTTTGCCACCGAATCGAGTTGCAGCAGCAAGCGGATCTCCGGGTCGGTTTCCTGGGATGCGGCAGGCCGGTACACTACCAGCCATAAAAGAAGTAAAAGGTTTTTTGGGGAGGTCCACATAATTTTAAAAGCCTGTTAAAATTAACAAACTATTGCCCGGTATGCGGTTTTCATTCATCATTCGTTTCAGTAAATTTGCCTCTTGATGAAAACAAAGATCAACAGGTACCTTCTCGCCTTGCTGCTTTTCTGCTGTTCCTTTATACCCGGAGCGCAGGCGCAGGATCTTTCAGGAATCTGGAGAGGCTATTTTGTTACGTCCGATTACAATCATTACAAGTTTGAACTGCAGATAAAACAATCCGGCCGTTCGGTCTCCGGGGTTTCTTATTCCTATCTCTCCACTGTATTCTATGGCAAGGCCTCCCTGACCGGGAGCTATAACAAAGCAGCCAAAAACATACTGATCCAGGAGATCCGGACAGTGGAACTGCGGATGTCGGACGGATCACAGGCCTGTATCATGAAATGTAATTTCGAATACAGCCGCTCGGGGAAAGAAGAATTTTTGGAAGGTACCTATACCAGCAAGTTTGAGAAAGACGGGCTGTTGACCAAAAAAGGGGAAAACTGCGGCGGGGGTAAAGTGTACCTGCGAAAAGTGACCAGTTCCGATTTTTATATTGAACCCTTTCTCCGGGGTAAGATCAAACCCGGGCCGGTGCTGATCAACAGGGCCCCGGTAAAGAAAGATACAGTGAAGACCCGGTTGGATCCGCCACTGGTAAAAAAACCGGTAACGGTAAATAAGCCGCCGGTAAAAAAAGAAATACCTGTGCTGAAACCGGTATCCCCGCCCATCGTGAATACCGATTCCAGCCTGAAAAAAATAAAACTGGTGGTCATCACTCCTGCCCCGCCGGTTATCAGGGACCGTGTGAATGAACTGGTAAAGACACTGGTGATCAGCGCCAGCCAGGTTACAGTAAAATTATTTGATAACGGGGAGATCGATGGTGACACGATTTCCGTGTACCTCGATAAAAAGCTGGTCTTATCGGCGAAACGGCTTACTGCGGCCCCGCTGCTGCTGCATTTTGAAATGAATGAAGAAAACAATGATCACGAACTGACCATGGTGGCGGAGAACCTGGGTACCATTCCTCCCAATACCTCCCTGATGATCGTGGAAGCCGGGACGCAACGTTTCGAGGTACGGATCACCTCTACAGAACAGAAGAACGCCGTGGTCCGTTTCAGGTACCAGAAACCGGGGTAAACAGTTCCCCTGTTCCCGGTACCAGGATATCCGGGTTGCCGCTGCTGTATTTTTTTTACCTCCCTTTATTTTTTGTTTAATTTTCCTTTGTTATGGCAAGGCAACTACTCCTGGTTACGTTGTTTTTTTCCGCTATCTCTTTGCCCGCGCAGGACATTAACGGGATCTGGAAAGGAAAACTGGTGATGGCTCCCAGTGGTTGTTTTCCTGTGTATAATATCGAACTGCAGTTGCAGGTGGCGGGTTCCCGGATTACGGGCACGGCCTATCATTTTTCTGACTCCCTGAATTATGTAAGAGAAAATTTTGAAGGTACCTATAACCGGGACAGTAATCTCATTTCAATAAAAGAGATCGGTATTGTCACGTTTAAGATAAAAGAAGATTGTGTGCCCTGTATCAAAACGTATAACCTGACCTTTCACAAAGGGAGTGGTAACGTGGTAACGGAAGAACAGCTGCGGGGCACCTGGTCCACTCCCACCGGTAAAGCCATTGACGGGAAGACGATCTGCGAACCCGGTACGATCGTGCTGAACCGGTTTGACAGGGCCACGTTTAAACCCGAACTGAAATTACCACCCTCACTGACCAAACGGAAAGCGGAACTGGTAAAAGAGATCAAAGTGGATACCGGCACCATCAAGATCGAATTTTTTGATAACGGGCAGATTGACGGGGACACTGTCTCTGTATATGTGAATAATATGCCGGTGGTATCCTACCAAATGTTAAAGACCCAACCCATTCGTATTAATGTGCGGGTGGATCAGCGAAGAACGATGCAGGAAGTGATCATGGTGGGTGAAAACCTCGGTTCTATTCCACCCAATACCGCCCTGATGATAATAACAGCCGGCACCAAACGATACCAGCTTTATCTTACATCCGATGAACAAAAGAATGCCATGGTGCGATTTGTATATGAGAAGCCGTCCATCCCGGTAAAATCACAATAATTTCACACCGCCGCCCGGATTGCTGTGTTACCTATACGTTTTTATCTTCATTTAATAGATGAATACGCTTAAAACAACAAAGATCAGCAGCAAAGCTGACGATAATAGTTTGCCAGATTATGTGCAATAACTACATTTGTTATGAAAACAATTTTTAAATCCTCAATTCATTGACGCAAAAGAGCTCCGTTCCAACGGGGCTTTTTTGTTGGAGATTCTCAGAATTTAAAATTCCAGGTTACTGCCGGTAAGACCGGGAAGAGGGAAACCTGCTTTGTTTCCACTTTCAGATCGTTGGTAAGGATACTTCCTTCCTGGTCGAAATACAAAAAATAAGGATTGAGCCGGCTGTACACATTGTAAATACTGAATACCCCGTAACTGCTGATCCTTTTTTTCTTTTTCGCCGCAGGGGTATAGGTGGCGGAAAAATCAAGCCGGTGATAGGCTTTCATCCGGTACTGGTTCAGCCGGCTGTATTCCTGGGTCAGTACGCCGTTGATGATATAGAATCGCTCGGGCAGGGTAATGGCATTTCCGCTGCCATATACAAATACAGCGCCCAGCTTCCATTTTTTACTGACCTCATAATTACTGACCACCGACAGGTCATGCCGCCTGTCATACCGTGCGGGATATTTTTCTCCTTCATTCAGCTGCGGAAATTTTCGCCAGGTCCTGGAATATGTATACCCGATCCAGCCGGTCAATCTGCCTTTCAGTTTATTGACCAGTATTTCCGCGCCGTAACTCCATCCTTTGCCAAAAACAAATTCTCCTTCCGGATCAGCCAGCGAAGGTGTATATCCTTCTTTGTATTCAACCTGGTTCCGCATATCCTTATAGTACACTTCAAGGGATGTTTCATAATTATTATCAGAAAAATTGCGGAAATAGCCGGCGGAATATAACCAGCTTAACTGCGGCTTCACGATATACGTGCTGGGCACCCAGAGATCGGTGGGTAAAGTGGTGCCCGCGTTGGTCACCAGGTGGATGTACTGGTAATTGCGGGTAACGGCAGCTTTGACGGAGCTTTCATTATTGATGGCATACCGCAGGGTGATACGGGGTTCCGGGCCTCCGTAACTTTTTACCGGTTCAAAAAATTTATATTGAATACTGTCGGTTTTATTGCCATCCGTGTCACGGGTGTACTTGGTGTAAGGGCCTGCCTGGGTAAAGCGGCTCCAGCGCAGGCCGTAATTGATCTTCCATTTCTCCCCGATCTCCCAGTCATCCTGCAGGTACAGGGCTGTTTCCGCTGCATATTTTGAACCTTCGTTATTGGGATTAAATGCAATGGAATCCTGGCGGCCTGTTACAACGTTGGGTATAAATTTATGCCAGGTCAGTAATCCCCCGAACTTCAGTTTGTGCGTGGGCAGCGGGTAATAATCCAGGTCGGTCTTCAGGGTTGCATCCCGTATCCCGGAGTATAGCCCGATTTCAAAATTCTCCTGGGAAGCGGCGAATTTAAAATGATAGTCGTTGTAAACCGCCGTGGTATTGGCAAACAACCGGCGGTTAAACACATGGTTCCAGCGCAGGGTAGCCGTGGAATTGCCCCAGGGAATATTGGTTTTAAAGGAACGCCTCGAATTATTAAAGTTGAATACATCTCTGCCGAAATAACCGCTTGCGTAGAGCCGGTCTTTTTCCGAAAAGCGGTAATTCACTTTCGCATTCATATCATAGAAATAGTAGCCCGAGCCATAGAAGCTGCTGCTTTTTTTAATGAACGGTTTGATCAGCCCGTCAATATAGGTCCGGCGGGCCGAGAGTATAAACGAAGCTTTTTCCTTTTTCAGCGGACCCTGTACGGAAAAGCGGGAAGCGATCAGGCCAATGCCCCCCTCCGCCTGGAATTTATTGATATTGCCTTCCTTCATGGAAACATCCAGCACGGAAGAAAGCCTTCCTCCGTACTGGGCGGGCATCCCTCCCTTGATCAGCGATACATTCTTGATCGCATCACCATTGAAGATGGAAAAAAAACCAAAGAGATGACCGGTATTGTACACCACTGCATCATCCAGCATGATCAGGTTCTGGTCGGGTCCCCCTCCCCGTACATAGAAACCGGCATTCCCCTCGCCCGCGCTTTGCACCCCTGGCAATAACTGGATCGCTTTCAGGATATCCACTTCTCCCATAAAAGCCGGGATGGCCCGCACCTGGTTCATGGACAAATCGATCTTTCCCATCTGGGCATTCTTCACATTGCCGTCCCTGCGTTTGCTGTACAGCACTACTTCACTGATGGAAGCCGTTTTGGAAAGGAGATCAAAATTGAATGACTGGTTGCTGTGCAGGCTGACCTCGATGGAACGGCCCTCGTAAGACACGTGTGAGACCTGGATGGTATATTCTCCCTGTTCAAGGGTCAGGGCATAAAATCCGTACTGGTTACTGCTGACTGATTTGTTCTGGCCTTTTACAGAAACAGTTGCGCCGATGACCGATTCACCGGACAAACTATCCTTCACATAGCCGTTCAGGGTAAAACGGGTTTGCGAATAACCAGCCACTGTGCAGCAGAAAAAGAACAGGGCCATCCAACATGTATTCATGGTTCTCACAACAATCTTATTTTGTATTGGTTGATAAACGCCGGCCCCTTTCGTTTATGCGTTCAATTATTTTAGTATCCGGCTGGCCATAGGGCCCTTTCCCCCGGGGATCCGCTGACAACCAGTAACCGGGATGTTCCGGCCCAAACGCAGCGGCGGACTGAAGCCAGTAAAGTTCTTTTTGTTTATAGCCGGTTGCCTGAAGCAGGAACCGGAATTCACCCGACAGCAAATTCAGGGATGCTTTTTTTTCAGCCAGGTCCGGGTCTGCTATAATCGCTGCCAGTTCGGATTCCATATTTCCCAGTGACTGGTCAACGGAATCATACACCAGGGTATCCTGCAGCAGTTCTTCCATATCGAAATGGTTTACTAAGACCTGCATCTGCCGGCCGCTTTCTTCCATATTGACCGGGATATCAAGGGCGGCGTCAATCACGAGCCTGGTATAAGCATCCACCAGGCTGTCCAGTGAAAGACTGAGCCTGCCACCTGCGCTGAAACGGGGGGCGGGATGATCACTTTTAACGGGTTTATTCTTCCCGCCAGTCCCTCCCGGGGCGGGATAATAAAAATAAAGCAGGGTGCTCAGCAGGTACAGGATCAGTACCCCGGCTATCCAGGGGTGTAAACGCCTGGAACGGTACAAAGTAAAACGAATGACCAGCAACAACAGCGTGATGCCGGAAAGTCCATAGAAAAGGTATTCGGGGATTGACCGCAAGGGTAAAGTTTTGGCAAAGATAAATGCAGCCGGCCGCAAAGCCGAAACCGTTATTTTTGCACCCTGTTAAATTTTTTTTATGCTGGCAGGACTGCAAAATGTGACTTTTGAATTTGGTGCAAGGACGATCGTGGAAGACGCGACCTGGCATATTCAGCCGGGGGAACGGATCGGTCTGATCGGTTACAACGGAACGGGGAAATCCACCCTGTTAAAATTACTGGTGGGTGAATACCTGCCTTCCGGGGGAACGGTGGAAAGGAGCCGGAGCACTTCGATGGGCTATCTCCACCAGGACCTGTTGAGTTTTGATACCCAGGATTCCATCCTGCTCGTGGCATTGGGCGCTTTTGAAAGGGTGTTGCAGCTGGAAAAAGAGATCGAGGAACTGGGGCATGAACTGGAACGGACCGGTGATGAAAAGACCCT
>JBBIGW010000129.1:0-10420 GCA_037447355.1 Bacteroidia bacterium
TGCTCTTCCGATCTCATACTTAGAAACTATTTTAATGGTTCCGGACATTCTCTATGAAAGCGTCCGAGTTCTCAAAGCAGGGACTGCAAAGGTACTGAATATATGGTGTATTTTCTGCATCATTGCAAATAAAAATCCCGTTCCACTGTCAGCGGAACGGGATTTTTATTATTCAGACCTAAATCATTTAGCTACAGGCTTATACCTTGCCAGTGCTTCGGGCATATATTTTTTTAATTGATCGATCCTTCTGCCTTCTGAGGGGTGGGTGCTGAGAAATTCGGGGGGAGTCTGCCCTGCGGAAGCTTTTTCCATCCGTTCCCAAAGGGCAATTGCTTCCTGCGGATTATAGCCTGCCATGGCCGCAAAGATCAGCCCGTAGCGGTCAGCTTCCAGTTCATGTTTACGGGAGAAAGGCAATAAGACCCCTAACTGTGAGCCCGCCCCATAAGCGCCCAAAAACAGGTTCTGGGTCTCTTGTGGTTTATTGGCAACGGCCACGGATAACGCGACTCCGCCGAGTTGTTGCAATAATCCCTGGCTCATCCGCTGGTTCCCATGTTGCAACAATGCATGGGAAACTTCGTGTCCCATAACGGCAGCCAGGGCGGCTTCGTTCTGGGTTACCGGGAGCAACCCGGTATAGACAACGATCTTGCCACCCGGCATACACCAGGCATTCACCGCTTTGTCATCCACGAGATTTACCTCCCATTTATACCCGGACAGGTCACCCGATTTGCCGATTTCACTGTAATAGGATTCTACAGCCTTTACGATCCGCTGCCCCACCCGTTTTACCATTTCCGCGTCCCGGTTATTTCCGTTAGCCACCACTTTATTGGTGGAAAGAAACTGCTTGTACTGGGTATTTGCCATTGACTGCAGCTCCGATTCCGGCAGGAGTTTAAACTGTTTTTTCCCGGAAAGAGAATTCTGTGAACAGGCAACCAGGAAAAAAGAAAGTACAAAAAAAGCAAGGATCTTTTGTAGCATGATGTGGAGTTTATTCATAAGCGTTCAATCATTATACCAACTTATGATATAAGTAAAATAATTTTGACTGCAATAAAGTTAAATGATTCCTTTTAATCGTTGTGCTGCTGCGCGGCTTCCCTCCTGCGCTGGCGGCGGCGGTCACGGCCCTTGAGAATGGGCACTTTGCTCTCATTCCCCCGAAGGAGCCGGCCAATATTCTTCTGGTGTGTCAGGAGCACCATCAGGGCGACGGCAATGGCAAAGACCCGGTAAACGGGGTTGTCCACGTTAAATATGACAAGTATAAAAAAGGGAAATGCGACGCTGGCGAGTATGGAACTGAGGGAAACAAAACGGGTCAGGTAAAGTACCAGGGAGAAGATGCCCACGCAGCTCAATGCCGTCCAGGGAGAAATGCCCAGCACGAGGCCGAATAAAGTAGCCACCCCCTTGCCCCCGCGGAAATCCGCCCAAATAGGAAAAATATGGCCCACTACAGCAGCCAGGCCCAGCCCGGTCTGGAGATTCTGGAGGTTGATATCATTGTCAGCATATTCCGGTAAAAGCAGGGCGAGTTTCACAGCAACGATCCCCTTCAGCATATCTGCCACCATCACAAGTGTGCCCCATTTTGAACCCAGTACGCGGTAGGTATTGGTGGCACCGGCATTGCCGCTTCCGTAATCACGTATATCAATATTGAAAAATGATTTACTTACCCAAACAGAAGTGGGGATACTACCAATCAGGTAAGCGACTATAATCAGAAGAAGCTCGTTCATAGAACCTTGTCTTTTTCCTGCCGTTTCAGCGAACAGAATACGAAAATACAGAAAAAAGGGAAGTGATAACGGTAAATTAACCGGTGGATAACAATTGTTTAACTTGTAAATGATAAGCAGATCCAGCCATTTCTTTCCTGTTTGTCAACCAGTTGCAGTGATAACTTCCCGGCTGCAACCCTGATGTCCACTTCATCTGCTACCAGTAAGCCGCTTAAAACCAATGTTCCCCCCGGGTTTAGCCGGGATTGCAGCAGTTGCAAATTATCCAGGATCACATTTTTATTGATATTGGCTAAAATGATATCCGTGTTACCGGCCTTTGCCGCCGTATCCGCCTGTACAAGCCGGATTTTTGAACACTGATTCGTGACCTGGTTCTCCCCGGCATTCTCAATACTCCAGTCATCATAATCGACGGCCAGCACATCTGCTGCTCCCATTTTTTCAGCCAGTATGGCGAGTACACCCGTACCGGTTCCGAAGTCAAACACTTTTTTGCCCTTAAAATCAAGTGCCCTCATTTGCCGGATCATCAGCCAGGTGGTGGCATGATGCCCGGTTCCAAAACTCATTTTAGGTGTAATGACAATTTCATGTATTACCCCTCCGACCGGTTCATGAAAGCCGGCTCTCAGGGCAACAAAGTCATCCACCACAACCGGCTGAAAACTGGATTCCCAGGCAGCATTCCAGTTTTGACCGGCTACTACCTTCCTGGAAAATGGAACTGCAAATTCAGCTGCGATCTCCTGTACAATGGCTGGGTCAAAGCCGTCTTCCGGGATAAATGCTTTCAGGTCTTTATCCGTTTCTTCAAACCCGTCAAATCCTTCTTCCGCAAGACGGGCGATCAGGATCTGCTGCAGTTCCGTGTCAGCCACGGGAAATGTAATTTCAATATGATTGGCCATACGTAAAAAAGCCCCGGAAGATCCCGGGGCTGTAAAGTTATTTTTTAATTTGATGAACCATCCTGCGGGGCCGGCGGTCTTTGTTCTTCCCGCGGCTTCTGCTCAGGTTTCGGGATCAGCACTTTCCGGGACAGTTTGAACTTACCGGATTTGGGATCGGTTCCGATCAGTTTCACTTTCATCACATCTCCTTCTTTCACGATACCTTCCAGTGTTTCGAGGCGTTTCCAACTGATCTCACTGATATGTACCAGGCCCTGTTTGCCCGGGAGGAATTCAACGAAGGCGCCAAAAGGCATGATCGATTTCACGGTTGCTTCATAGGTATCACCCACCTGCGGAACAGCCACAATGCCCTTGATCCAGGAGACAGCTTTATCTACGCCATCCTTGCTGGTACTGAAGATGCTGATCTCGCCTCTTCCGTTGATCTCCTCAAGGTTGATCGTGGTACCGGTCTCGCGTTGGATTTCCTGTATCACTTTACCACCCGGCCCGATAACGGCGCCGATGAATTCTTTGTCAATGAACAGTTTCACCATCCGGGGCGCATGCGGTTTCACATCACTGCGGGCTGCAGGGATCGTATTGTACATAGCGTCGAGGATATGCAGGCGGCCTCTTTTTGCCTGGTCCAGGGCCTGCTGCATCACTTCCATTTTCAGGCCGTCCACTTTGATATCCATCTGCACCCCGCAGATACCATCGCGGGTACCGGTTACTTTAAAGTCCATATCACCCAGGTGATCCTCATCTCCCAGGATATCGGTCAGGATCGCATATTTATCGTCTTTGGTGATCAGTCCCATGGCGACACCGGAAACGTGCTTCGGAATCCCCACCCCGGCGTCCATCAATGCCAGTGAACCGGCACAAACCGTAGCCATGGAAGAAGAACCGTTTGATTCCAGGATATCACTTACCACGCGAACCGTATAGGGGAAATCACCAGTGGGCATCATTTGTTTCAGGGAACGCTGTGCCAGGTTACCATGTCCTACTTCACGACGGCTCTGACCCCGCATCATTTTTATTTCACCTGTAGAGAAGGGAGGGAAATTATAATGCAGGTAGAACTTGGAATCCACTGATTTTGCAGCGCTCTCCACCAATAATTCATCTAAAGGAGTGCCTAAGGTAACAGTTGTAAGCGACTGGGTCTCACCTCTTGTAAATAAGGCGGCCCCATGCGGCGAAGGCAGTGCGTCTATTTCCATATCCAGGGGACGAACGGTTTCCAGGTCACGGCCATCAAGGCGTACTCTTTCGTCCAGGATCATGTCTCTTACCACATCATATTGCAGATCGCCGTAGTAAGTAGAAGCCAGTTTTTTGGCCAGGTCCGGCAGGCTTTCTCCTTCCGCGATATTCAGGTCCTTTTTCAGGAAATCCAGTAATTCCACTTTGATTGCTTCGAAGCGATCGGTCCTTTCGTGTTTGCCCAGTCCGCCTTTGGCAACCTCGTATACCTTTTGTTTGGCAAAACTGTAAACTTTTTCTTTCAGGGCTTCGTCAGTGGCGGGTTTGGTGTAATCCCTTTTTGCTTTAACACCCGCCATGTCACGCAGTTCTTCCTGGGCTTTAACCTGGATGCGGATGGCTTCATGAGCAATCTCCAGCGCCTTACACAGGTCAGCTTCGCTGCATTCCTGGGCTTCCCCTTCCACCATCATCAGGTTCTTGTCCGTAGCGGCGATCAGGAAATCCATATCGGATTTTTCCATCTGGCTGCGGGTGGGGTTCACCACGAATTCACCGGCAACACGGGATACCCGTACTTCAGAAATGATCTCCTTGATGGGAATATCTGAAACGGCTAATGCTGCAGAAGCGGCGAGGCAGGCCATGGAATCCGGCATGATTTCCGGATCACTGGAGACCAGGGTCACCAGCACCTGTACTTCGCATAAATAATCTTCCGGGAATAAAGGACGCAGGGCCCGGTCGATGAGGCGGCTGGTCAGGACCTCGTAGTCATTCAGTTTAGCCTCTCTCTTAAAGAAAGATCCGGGGATACGGCCGGCTGATGCAAATTTTTCCTGGTAATCTACTGACAAAGGAAAAAAGCTCTGTCCCTCTTTGGGTTCTTTATTGGCACATACGGTAGCCAGGATCATACAATTGCCCATGGAAACGGTAACGGATCCATCGGCCTGGCGCGCCAGGCGGCCTGTTTCAATGGTCACCATGCGACCACCGCCAATATCGAAGGTTTTACGAATTTTTTGTTGTAACATTTTTTTCATTTTTAGGGTATTGCACCCTGTGAAGAATTGGAATCGATTCAACCGGAACTGTTACCCTTTCCTGCCCCTTACAGGATTCAGCGTCCTTTTTGCACGATTAACGGGGGATAAAACGAAGGGTATAAAAACAGTTATTCCCAACATCCGGACGACATTGGGAATAGTATATTTCAGGTCCTGTATTCTATTGAATTGAACTTCGGAGCGAAAGACTTTCCCAACTCCCGGGTTGGAGAACGGGTTTATTTCCTGATTCCGAGTTTCTCAATCAGCTGGCGGTAACCTGTCAGGTTATGCTTTTGCAGGTAATTCAGTAAACGCTTCCGTTTACCTACCAGCTGCATCAGGCCGCGGTGAGTGGAGAAATCCTTTTTGTTTTGCTGGAGATGACCGCTGATCTGGCTGATTCTTTCAGTCAGCAGGGCAATTTGTCCTTCAATGGATCCGGTGTTCCTGGCAGAACCCGCAAAGGTTGTTAAAACGGTCGCTTTTTTTTCTTTTGTTAAAGGCATCTTTTTAATTTTTAAATTTCATCCGATTTTGCATCTTGTATTAAGGCGGCAAAGGTAAGACGGTTTCCGCTAACAGCAAAGGCTTTCCCCGGCTTTTTTTGGCCCGGTCTTCCCCTCTCATAGCTGATAATCAACCCATAACTTACCTTTGTCTCCATGGAAGAACTTTCTCCCGATACCCGGAATATACTGAGACTGCAATTGCCCACGGACCCCCGCTGGGTTAACCTGGCTGAAAAGTCGATGGAAGAGATCCTGACAGATCATGCTTATTGTGAGCAAAAAGCAGCTACTTCCTGTATATCATTGATCCAGCGGTACAGCAGCCGCGAAAAGCTGGTGGCCGAACTGTCCCCGGTCGTAACGGAGGAATGGGGACATTTCCGGATGGTGCTGGCTGAATTACAAAAAAGAAAGCTCAGGCTCGGTAAACAACGGAAAGATGAATATGTTAACGCCCTGATCGGTTTCCAGCAAAAGGGAGGTGATGCAGAGGGGAGGATGCTGGACCAGTTACTTACCATGGCCCTGATCGAAGCGAGAAGCTGCGAGCGGTTCAAGCGGCTGAGCGAAGGTCTGGAAGATGTCTATATGCAGAAATTTTACCGGCGGTTTATGGAAAGTGAAGCCGGGCACTACACCCTTTTTATCGAACTGGCCGAAACCTATATTGACAGGGAAAAAGTGAGACGGCGCTGGAAAGAATGGCTGGAATACGAAGCCACCGTGATACAAACAATGGATGTCCGCGGAGACCGGATCCATTGATCCCGCCCCCATCGCCCATTTGCCGCAAACGTTTGTAGCTGTTTTGAAAAAGCGGATGGAGTATTTTTAGCCTGCATATGAAAGAACCGGCCTACCTCGAAGCCTTGTCTGCTTTTGTAAATCTCCCACATGAATTTTCAGTCGGAGCAGTTTCCGGCGGACTGATCAACCATTCCTACAAGATCAGCAACAAACAAACCGGTGCTGTTTTTTTATTGCAGCAAATTAACCGGCAGGTTTTTCCGGACCCGGAAAAGATACAGGAGAACTACCAGCTGCTTTGCCAGTTCATTAAGGAGGAACAGCTCCCTTTTTTTATACCGGCAATGAACTATTTTCCCGGTCAGCGTTCTGTGTACACGGACCGGGAACAGCGTTGCTGGCGGGTATTTTCCTTTGTTGAAAAAACAATAACATTGTACAGTACAGACCAACCGGAACAGGCGGCGGCAGTGGCAGCAATCTTTGCCCGGTTCACCGCGGCATTCGGTCAGATGGACAGCAGCCGCCTGCATATTACGATCCCCGGTTTTCACCATGTCGCGGACCGGTTCAGCCGGTTCCGGCAGGCACTCAGCAATGCATCCCCGCAACGGCTGATGAGATCCGGCGGGCTGATCCGGGAATTAAATGACCGGGAACGCTATGCCCAGCTATACGATACATTTACTGAATCACCCGCTTTTCCGCTCCGCGTCATGCACCACGATGCCAAGATCAGTAATGTATTGTTTGATGCCCAAAGCGGGAAAGTAATCTGCCCGGTGGACTTTGATACGGTCATGCCCGGTTATTTCTTCTCCGACCTGGGTGATATGATCCGTTCCATGGCAGGTACAGCCGATGAAAACAGTAGTGATTTCGGAGGATTGAAGATACGCCCGGCCATTTACCAGGCGATCCTGGATGGTTACCTGGAAGGAATGGGCGCCCTCCTGACCCCCGAAGAAAAAAAATACATCCATGCCGCCGGCCTGCTGCTGGTCTATATGCAGGCCCTGCGTTTCCTGGCGGATTACCTGAATAATGATGTGTACTACCGGATCACTTATGCCGGTCAAAACCTGGACCGCGCAGGGAACCAGCTTGCTTTATTAAAGAAACTGGAGGAATTCCTCGCGGATCACTATAAATTTACATGCTGATCCCCTGAAAATTTAGCGGCTTATGTCTATTCAACAACAAGTATGTTTTACTGCTGCGTCCGGGCAGGACCTGTTTCTTTTTACCCTGCGTAATAAGGCCGGTACCGAGGCGATAATCACCAATTACGGGGCGATCATCAGCTCTTTCTCCCTGCTGCATCCTGATGGCACCCGGAATGATATCGTGCTGGGATTCGACAGCGTGGAAGCATACCGCAGTGACGAATACCTGGGGCAGTATCCCTACTTTGGCTGCGCGATCGGGCGCAATGCCAACCGGATCAAGAATGCCGCTTTTGATATTGATGGAACAAAATACCAGGTCACAACCAATTTCGGTACCGACCAGTTGCACGGAGGACTGGCAGGATTTGATAAAAAAATATGGGAAGTGATCAGCTTTGGTGAAAACCCCTCTCCTTTCGTGGAGATGAAATACCTGAGCCCGGACGGAGAGGAAGGTTATCCCGGCAACCTGGAAATAAGTATCCGTTTCGAGCTGACCGAAGACAATGAACTGAGTTATGCGTTTACCGGCACCACGGATAAACCCACTGCCGTGAACCTCACCCATCATGGTTATTTCAACCTCAATAATGGCAAAGGGGATATCAGGGATTATGAACTGAAGATTTACGGTTCACAGGTCCTCGACCAGGATGAAAATCTCTGTACCACCGGCAGCCTCACGGCCGTAAAGGATACCGTCTTTGATTTCCGGAGTTTTACCCGGATTGGTGACCGGCTGAAAGAAGTACCGGAATTTGATAAGAGTTTCGTGGTGGATAAGAACCATGATCCTTCCGGGCTGGCCCTGATGGCCGAGGTCAGGTGCCCTGCTTCCGGACTATTACTCCAGGTCTATGCCACCGATCCTGTCGTGCATTTTTATACGGGCAAATGGATACCGGCCCTGAAAGGAAAAAACAATACGGTTTACGGATCCTTCTCCGCGCTTTGCCTGGAAACACAAATCCATCCTAATGCCATCAATATCCCGCATTTCCCTTCCATGGTATTGAGGCCGGGAGATGTGTATCGCAGTAAAACGGTTTATAAGTTGATAGGTTGACTGGTTGATAGGTTAACCCATCAACTTACCATCTTGTCAACTTACTAACCGTTTTGAGAAAAGTAATCAAGTTCTTCTTTTAAATGAAGAAACGGAAATTTTTCCTGCAACGCCAGCGTCTTTTCATAGTGTGCTGAAAGAAACCGGTGATGTGCACCGGTGTCGGGCTGGAAAGCTTTGTGCTTCCGGGCGATCACGATCTTTTTCAGTTCCTGCATCAGGAGTCTTGATTCATCGTCAATACAGGCGGCAGCGAATTTCTCCAGTACAAATTCGGTCGCGGGATAATTGGGGTGTACCAGGTCGATATCATAAAAACGGTAATCCCGCAGCACATCTATCACCAGTTCATAAGCCGGGAAGTAATAGACAAAATCATAGGTACTGACCAACTGGTGTACGGATTCGATCAGCCGGGCCTTGCTCCGGTTGTTTTCCACCACCCCATCCCGGGCATGACGGACCGGGCTGATGGTGAAAATTATTTTCAATCCCGGGTTGAACCGGATCAATGCTTCCACGCAGTTCACCAGCAAGCGGTTGATCTCTGTAATCGTCAGCATTTCCTTGCTGAACCAGTTCGCCGGCGCCCGGTGGCAATTGGCAACTCCACTGTGTAAGGAGCTTGAAGCGCGGCTGGCCTGTTCCGTTAGCCGGTAGGTGAATGAAGAGCCGAGGGTTACGATCAGCCAGTCTGCTTTCTTTAAAAAATCATGGGCCTGCTGCCTGGATTCATTTATCTCCCGCAGGGCTTCTTCTTTATCCGTTCGGGAAAAGCGGGAGTGATGCATCCAGCTCTGCCAGACCTCGTTCAGCTGAAAAAGATCCGCTTTGGTGTATTCCCGGTTTGTGATATAGGATTCAAGACTGCGGCATACACTGTCGGGTCCGAAGAGGATCCCGTTGGGATTTTGCAGTATGCTGAATTTTAAATCACCCAGTGCATTCCCGATATGTTCCGTAAAACAGGAACCGGTCAGCAGGATCTTATCCCGGTAGTTGATGGGTACCGGCAATTTCTTCAGGTCAATATCCAGCATAAAATCCATAAACGCTATTTAAAAAGTTCAGCGGCCATCCGGGCAGCAAGGGCGAGGACTTCCTGGTCCATTTTCCCCAGCAAATGCTGTGTTTCAAAATAAGGGATCATTAATTCCGTGTCCATATTCCCTACCAGTTCATCATCGGCCATCGGGCAACCGCCAACCCCTTTCAGGGCACCGTCAAAGCGCCGGCAACCGGCTTTAACAGCGGCATCCAGTTTCTCCTTCCAGTTCAGGGGAGTCGAATGCAGGTGAACCCCGATCTCGGTACCCGGCAGGGTTTCCACCAGGTAACGGGTCAGGGTATAAACCTGTTCCGGCCGGGCCAGTCCCACGGTATCTGCCAGTGAAATGATCCCGATATCCATCGCCACCAGCCGGTTCACCCATTCAAAAACAATTTCTTCATCGTATGGATCTCCATAGGGATTCCCGAACCCCATGGAGATATAAACCACCAGTTGTTTTCCGGATTTCACACAAAGCTCCTGCACTTCTTCCACCCTGCCCAGCGATTCCCCGATGGAACTATGGGTATTCCGTTGCTGAAAAGTATCGGATACCGAGAAGGGAAAGCCAAGATAGCTGATCTCGTCAAAGACCATCGCTTCCTCTGCTCCTCTCCGGTTTGCGATGATGGCCAGTAATTTTGTACCGGTATTGGTGATATCCAGGCGGGAGATCACTTCCCTGGTATCCGCCATCTGCGGAATGGCTTTAGGGGAAACAAAACTGCCGAAATCAATTGTATCAAAGCCGGCTCTGAGCAACAGGTTGATATAGGCCGCCTTCTTTTCCGCCGGTATCAGCGTTTTCCATCCCTGCATGGCATCGCGGGGACATTCGATTAATTTCACCTGGTTCATAGACCGAATTTCAGTAAAAATGCTGACAGAATGGTGATACATCCGGGGAACTGTACCCGTTATATGCGGCTATTACCCGCTGCAGCTATATGCC
>JBBIGW010000130.1:0-10417 GCA_037447355.1 Bacteroidia bacterium
CTTCAGTAATGATGACAGCATGGAAGACTGGGATTACTATTATGACGGGGATGCCGGCTCTTTCTCCTATGGTGGTTTCAACTATGCGGATGTATTCAGTGTGGAACAGATCGATGAATCATTTAACGTACCTATCACCACGCCGACAGCCTATGCAGCCAAATCAAGATCCGTTGAAAAATACTCCAAAAATATCGGGCTGATCTACCGCGAATATGAATTGTGGGAATACCAGCCCAACCCCGGCGGTGCCGGTGGCCCCTACAAAACGGGATTTGGGATAACCATGTGGATGGTGGACCACAATTAATAGACACCTTATATTTACATTTGATCGGGCCAAAAAAACCGGTATGCCATGAATAAATTAATACTCCTGGGATTAATATTTGTATTGACAGTGAGGGACGTGCAGGCTCAGTACACCCGGTTTATTGTGAAGCTCCGGGATAAAGGTAATTCCGGGTTCACGTTAGCCAACCCCGCCGCGTATCTCTCCCCACGGGCCCTGGACCGAAGAACCCGTTATAGTATCGCCATAGACAGCGCCGACCTGCCCGTGACACCTTCCTACATCACACAGATCCGGAATATACCCAACGTTACCATACTGAATACATCAAAATGGCTCAATGCCGTTTCCATACAAACCTCAGACCCGAATGCCATCACAGCCATCAATGCCCTGCCGTTCGTACAAAGTGTAAGCGGGCTTGCCGCCAGGCCTTCGATAAATGAAAAGCCCGGGACCCGTAATAAGTTCCGGGTGGAAGAAGATCAGGTTCCCCTTCCCCCGCTAACCCAAAAAGGGGAAGGACTGACAGGGGATTATTTTAATTATGGAACCGGATCATACAATGAGATACACCTGCACAACGGCGAGTTTTTACACAATATCGGGATGCGGGGCCAGGGCATGCAGGTGGCCATGCTGGATGGTGGCTTTTTCAACTATACCTCACTGAAAGCATTTGACAGCGCCAATGCAAACGGACAGATAATCAGTACGTGGGATTTCGTGGCGCGTGAATCCAGTGTAACCGAAGATCACCCGCACGGAATGCAATGCCTTTCCACCATCGTGGGAAATATTCCCGGCCAGTTTATTGGGAAAGCCCCCAAGGCCAGTTTCTATTTATTCCGGACGGAAGATGTGGCAACGGAATATCCCATTGAAGAACACAACTGGGTCTGTGGAGCAGAACGGGCTGACAGCGCCGGTGCTGATATTATTTCTTCCTCTCTCGGTTATTATGACTTTGACGATGCCGCCTTCAATTATACCTATAACCAGATGGATGGCAATACCACCCTCGCAGCCAAAGGCGCCGATATGGCCGCAAAAAAGGGATTACTCGTTTTTAATTCCGCCGGGAATGAAGGCGGCAATGCCTGGCATTTCCTGGTTACCCCTTCCGACGGGGATAGTGTGGTGGCCGTAGGTGCCGTTGCCACTTCCGGTGCTGTTGGAGGCTTTTCCAGTTACGGGCCTTCCGCCGACGGACAAGTTAAACCCGACCTGGCATCTGTGGGAGTGGCCGCACTTGTACAAAACACAGGCAATTCGATCAGTGCCGCTAACGGTACTTCCTTCGCCTGTCCGAATATGGCCGGCCTGGGCACCTGTCTCTGGCAGGCTTTCCCGGAATACAACAATATGAAGATCCTGCAGGCATTGAAACAGTCAGCCAGTAAATACGCGACGCCCGATGACCGCATCGGTTACGGTATTCCCAACATGAAGCTGGCATTTACCAACCTGCTGACCGAATACGCCAGTTCTAATGCTACGGTAAATTCCTGTACCGCCGCCCTCAGCTGGACCAGCAAGGATGTACAAACCATGAAATACGAGATTGAACGTATGGCACCGGGAGAAACCAGTTTTACCAAAATAGGTGAAGCCGGTCCACAGGCTGGAAATATATTGACCCTGCACAATTACCAGTTTAGCAATTCACTCGCCGGATTAAATGCAGGAATCATTACATACCGGGTCCGCCAGATTGTGGATACTGCAGCAGTTAGTTTCACCGCTGCTTATATTGATACCGCCACCGCTACAGTAGCCGCAGGTTGCTTTGCCACCGGCACCGGCAATACGGATCCCCTGAAAGTAAAAATAAGTCTGCAACCCAATCCGGTCAGCGGCAGTACGGTAAGCCTGGTCATTGAAACACCTTATGCCATAACGGATATGCCGGTGATGATCTATGATGCAAAGGGCAGCCGGGTCCTGCAGCAAAGAAGCACAAAAGGTAGTGGTAAGAAAACAATTGAATTATCCATCAGCCGGCTGAGTGCCGGTAAATATTATATCAGTGTTTACAACGGTCAGCAGCTACTGGGAACTTCAGAGCTGATTAAATTATAACACCCTCTTTAAAAGACAGGCAAACATCGTATCGGCTTTTTTATCATAGCCGGTCAGTAGTTCCTTGCTGACAATGGAATAGCCCGGATCTACGGTAATAAAATCCACCCTGTCCTCATTTTCCTTTCTGAAAACAGAACAGGTGATATACAGGAAATAACCGCCTGCTTTTACATGGGGCAGAACGGTGGAAACGATCCGCTGCTGGAGTTGCTGGTATCCCTCAATTTTTTCTTCCCTGAAATAATACAATTGTTCCGGGGTACGACTCCAGGTACCGCTACCGCTGCAGGGAACATCGGCTATTACGAGGTCAAATTTTTCACCGGCAGGTAAGGGATCCTTCATGGAAAGATCAGCTACGATACTATGAAAATGGCTGATCCCCGCTGCAGACAGTCGTTTCCCCAGGTTATGCAGGATACTCTCCCGGATATCAGAAACGGTCAGCGTTATATTTCCCAGAATATCGGAAGCCATGATCGACTTCCCCCCACTTGCTGCACAGCAATCCCAGACAGTCCTGTTCTTATGCTCCCCATTTTGCGGGATCAGGCGAAGCAGTTCTCCCACCCGCTGGGAATTATAATCCTGGATCACTATTTCCTTATTGGCTTCCAGCAGGTCATCCAGTTTGGTCCCGGACGGGAATCTGAAGCAGGAACCGGTCAGTTCTTCATATTTTACCGGTGCGGACTGAAGTTTTTCTTTTACTAATCCAGGGTAACCTGGCCGGACACGGATAAAAAGATCCGGCTGAGTAAGAAAGGAATTACTGAATGCTTCCGCATCGACCCCATCACTCAGTTGCTGAACCCAGGGGAAAAACCGGTTTGGATTTTTTTCCAGTCCCAATAACTGGAGTTTCTGTTTTATAGCTAACGAAACTTTTTCATTCCACTCCGGATGCAGGCCGGCCAGCAGGGGATCCGGCTGCTGACTGCATAAAAACAAAGCCATCAGCAGCTGTTCCTCCATTGATGTATCCGGCAGGGCGTGTCCGGCCCGGAAATAACAATATCCCAGGTGAGCGACCTGCTTCCGGTCTTTGGACCCGTATTTTTTATTCGCTGCGAAATATTTTTTCAGGTAAGCAGCAAAGGGCTCTTTCCCGGCATACCCGGTCAGTATGGAAACGGCAGAATTGATATAGGAATGCCAGCGGCTCACGGTACAAAGAAAACAAAAAAGGACCGCAAGGCTGCAGTCCTCCTTTGATCAGGAGAATTTAAATTATAATTCCAGCAAGGTCTTTACCGGGTCTTTACCGATCAGCAACTGCTCCGGGTTTTCCAGCAATTCTTTGACCCGTACCAGGAAGCCCACGGATTCCCGCCCGTCAATGACCCGGTGATCATAGCTCAGGGCGATATACATCATGGGCCGGACCTGCACCTGCCCGTTGATCACCATGGCCCGGTCCTGGATCTTGTGCATACCGAGGATCGCGCTCTGGGGTATATTGATGATCGGGGTGCTCATCAGCGAACCGAATACCCCTCCATTTGTAATGGTGAAGGTACCGCCGGTCAGTTCTTCGGTGGTCAGTTTGCTGTCCCGGGCCCGGCCGGCCAGTTCCACCACTTTGCGCTCCACATCGGCCATGCTCATGCTTTCCACATTGCGTATAACCGGAACCGTTAACCCGCGCGGCGTGCTCACCGCGATACTGATATCGGCATAGTCATGGTAAATGAGCTGGTCGCCGTCAATCGAAGCATTGACGGAAGGCCACTCTCCCAGGGCAAGGGCGCAGGCCTTGGCAAAAAAACTCATAAAGCCCAGTCCCACCCCATGGATCTCTTTGAACTTATCCTTGTACTTCGCCCGGATATCCATGATGCTGGTCATGTCCGCTTCGTTAAACGTAGTGAGCATGGCCGTGGTATTCTTCGCTTCCACCAGCCGGCGGGAAATGGTTTTCCGCAGGTTGCTCATTTTCTCCACCCGTACATTCCGGCTGTAGAGTTCCGTTCCGGCGAACCCTTTCTTTCCCGGGGCCGATAAGGCCGCAAGCACATCCTCTTTGAGAATTTTACCCATCGGGCCGGTAGGCGTTACTGTTTTAGTATCTACCTTTTTATCAGCAATAATAGCAGCCGCCACGGGGCTTGCTTTTAATTCATCCGGTACAGCGGTAACCGGTGCTGACGCGTTAACAGGCGACTCTTCTTTTGCGCCGGTCTTTACAGGGGCGGGTGATGCTACAGCCGCTGGCGCTGCGGGGCGGGCCGCTGTTTCATCTATCCGGGCCAGCAGGTCCCCGATCTTCAGGGAATCGCCTTCTGCAGCTGCCGTCCTCAGAACTCCTGCTTTTTCAGCATTCACTTCAAAAGTGGCTTTCTCACTCTCCAGTTCAGCGATCACTTCATCCCGGTCAACATACTCGCCATCTTTTTTCACCCATTTCAGCAAGGTGACTTCGCTGATCGATTCTCCAATAGTTGGTACTTTTATTTCAATCATAATCTTATTTATTCAATCAGATACTAAATGCGGTTTCAATGATCTCAGCCTGCTCCTGGAGATGGATCTTATTATAACCTGTAGCCGTTGAGGCAGAAGGCTGCCGGCCGATCACCCCGTAATTCAGGCGGGTCAGGTTCATCCTGAGGAAGGAGGCGGCACCCATGTTCAGGGGCTCTTCCTGCACCCAGAACCAGGTGGCATTACTGTATTTTTTATACAGGGTTTCCAGTTGTTTATGCGGAAGCGGGTATAACTGCTCCAGCCGGATAACAGCCACTTCTTTCCGGTTTTCCTTTTGCTGGCGTTCAGCCAGGTCAAAATATATTTTACCGCTGCAGAACAGGACCTTCTTCACCAATGCCGGATCAGCGGCCGCATCATCGATCAGTTCCCTGAATCCGCCATGGGTAAATTCCTCCACCCGGGAATAAGCGCCCACATGACGAAGATTCGCTTTGGGCGAAAAATTGATGAGCGGTTTCCGGAAAGGCCAGGCCTGCTGTCTTCTTAATGCATGGAACAAATTGGCAGCTGTCGTGATATTCGTCACCACGATATTCAGTTCAGCACAGAGCTGTAAAAACCGTTCCAGCCTGGCACTGCTGTGTTCCGGTCCCTGTCCTTCGTATCCATGGGGCAATAACAGGGTCACCCCATTCATCCGGTTCCATTTCTGTTCGCCGGCCGCGATAAACTGGTCGATCATGGTTTGGGCGCCATTGGCAAAATCGCCAAACTGGGCCTCCCATATCACCAGGGCATTGGGGTTGGCTAATGCATACCCGTATTCAAATCCCAGCACGCCATATTCGCTCAGCAGGGAATTATAGATCCTGAATTTACCATGGGCACCGGGGATCCGGGACAAACGGTTATATGGTTTATCGTTATTCTCATCCCGCAAAGCCGCATGGCGGTGTGAGAATGTGCCGCGGCGAACATCCTGCCCGCTCATCCGAACTTCCTTGCCTTCGAGCAGCAGGCTGCCATAGGCCAGTAATTCACCGGTGGCCCAATCCACTTTCTGTTCGGTTTCGAAAAGCCTGATCTTATCCTGCAGGATCTTCTCCACTTTCCGCAGGGGTTTAAACCCTTCGGGCCAGGTCATGATCGCATCAAATACCGTTTTGAAATTTGCTCCTGAGATACCCGTAACCGGGGAACTGTCAAAATCAGTCACCGTAGCCCTGCGCAACTTTTTCCATTCCAGTTCAGGGGCCTGGTAATGATAAGGCAGGGGATTCTGTTTCACCTCATCCAGCCTTTCCTGGAGGTCGGCCCAGAATTTCTTTTCCATTTCTTTGGCCAGTTCCTGGGCATCCGGGCTGCCGTTCTTCAGCAGGTAGCTGATATAAACTTCCCGCGGGTTGGGATGTTTATCAATCAGCGCATATAAATGGGGTTGGGTGAATTTCGGATCATCGCCTTCATTGTGTCCATGCCGGCGGTAACAAACCATATCAATGAATACATCCCCGTTGAATTCCTGCCGGTAACGGGTGGCGATCTCCGCGCACCTGATCACGGCTTCCGGGTCGTCCCCGTTCACATGAAATACGGGCGCCTGTATGGCAGCTGCGAGGGACGTGCAATAATCCGAACTACGGGCATCATCGAAGTCCGTGGTAAAGCCGATCTGGTTATTGATGACATAATGAATGGTTCCCCCGGTATAATAACCCCGCAGGTAACTCATCTGCAACACTTCGTAAACAATCCCCTGCCCGGCCACCGAAGCATCGCCGTGAATCAATATGGGGAGGATACGGTCAAAATCGCTATGATACATAACATCCGCCTTGGCCCTGGCAAATCCCACCACCACCGGGTTCACCGCTTCCAGGTGCGAAGGGTTGGGCATCAGTTTTAAGCGGATGAGTTTTTGGTTGATGGTTTCCACTTCACTACCGTACCCCATATGGTATTTCACATCCCCGCTGCCCATGGTTTGGTCCACTTTGGCGGTCCCTTCAAATTCGCTGAAGATCTGTTCATAGGTCTTGCCCATGATATTGGCCAGTATATTCAGCCGGCCGCGGTGTGCCATCCCGATCACCACTTCATGTACATCCTGGTCAGCCGCTGTATTGATAATGGCATCGAGGGCCGCAATGGTTGTTTCGCCCCCTTCGAGTGAAAAACGTTTCTGGCCCACGTATTTGGTGTGCAGGAATTTTTCAAACATCACCCCCTGGTTCAGTTTTTCCAGCACCCTTCTTTTCTTGTCCAGGGGCAGGGGTTCCAGCAGGGTTTGTTCGATCTCGCGGGTCAGCCATTCCACTTTTTTGGGGTCACTGATATATTTAAATTCTGCACCGACGCTGGAAGCATAACATTTTTCCAGGTGAGCAAGAATATTCTTCAAGGTAGTGGTACCGAGACCGATCAGGTTGCCTGCCTGGAATTCATTGCTGAGATCCGCTTCCGTTAACCCGTAAAAGGAAAGCTCAATATGGGCGCCCCGGTCTTTCCGCTGACGGATCGGGTTTGTTTTAGCGATCAGGTGAGCTTTGTTGCGGTAGCCAAGGATGAGCCGGTAAACGCTTAATTCCTTCAGCCAGTTTGCATCCGGTCTTGTCTGTTGCCCCGTATCGGAAACAGCGGTTTTCCCGTTAACAGTACCCCCGCCGGACATGGCAAAATCAAACCCTTCAAAAAACTTCTTCAGTTCCGGGTCAATACTGGCCGGGTCTTTTAGAAAATCATGGTAAAGGCTTTCAATATACTCCGGGTGAGAGTTTGTGATATAGGAAAAATCCTTCATGAAAGAGGTATTAAAATACGGGTGAAAATTGGGTCACAAATATCGCTGAAAAAAAGGGAAAACCGGGGCGGCATCATCCTGAAATGAAATACGCATTTTTGAGGATTGCTAACCCATGAAATTCAGCCACTTACTAACGATAACCCGGCCGGTACCCAAAGGTTCCCCTCCGGGTGTAATTTTGCAATTAATGCGGTTGAAATTTGGTGGAAACAAGCGGCGCCCCTACCTTTGCACTCCTTAAATCAATTTATAGATGGCTAACCACAGCGCAACGAAGAAGGATGCCCGCCAGGCGGCTAAACGTCGTGACAGAAATAAATATTACGGAAAAACCACCCGTAATGCGATTCGTGACCTGAAAGCGGCCACTGGAAAAGAAATGGGTGAGAAATTTCCCGATGTAGCCAGTATGATCGACAAACTGGCCAAGCGTGGTGTTATTCATAAGAATAAAGCAGCGAACCTGAAAAGCAAGCTGGCGAAGAAAGTCAATACCGCCAAGTAAGCGGAACAGATAAATTATTTGAAAGGCATTCCATTCCGGAATGCCTTTTCTATTTTTAAGGATCAATCAGCCATTATGCAGAAACAAATCCTGTTCACACTCCTTTCCCTGTTGACAGCTATAAATGGGTTTTCCCAGGAAATCACCACAAGGTTTGAGCAATCCGGCGGAAAACAAACTCCGCCCTATGCAGAGATCATTGCCTGGTGGCAGCAGCTCGATGCCGCCTCAGGTAAAGTGAAAATGCTGACCATGGGAATGACGGATGCCGGCTTTCCCCTGCACCTGGTAGTCGTGGCGAATAACGGTGATTATAACTTTGAACATATCCGTAAGAATAATAAGCGGATCATTCTTATCAACAACGGCATTCATCCCGGTGAACCGGATGGCATTGATGCGAGTATGCTGCTGGCCCGGGATATTGTAACTGGTAAATACAAAATACCTGATAATATCGTGCTGGCGTTTATCCCTGTTTATAATATCGGGGGTTGCCTGAACCGCAGTGCCAATTACCGGGTGGACCAGAACGGGCCGGAGGAATTCGGATTCCGGGGTAATTCGCAGAACCTCGACCTGAACCGGGATGCGATTAAATGTGACTCCAAAGAGGCCCGGGCCTTTACCGGAATTTTTCACCTGCTTGACCCGGATGTGTTTGTGGATAATCATGTAAGCAACGGGGCGGATTACCAGCATATCATGACCCTGCTGACCACGCAGTCCACTAAACTCGGTGGGGTGATGGGTGACTATTTAAACAAGGTATTCGAGCCGGCCCTGTATGGATCAATGAAAGAGAAAGGATTTGATCTTGTTCCTTATGTGAATGTATGGGGCGATACCCCGGAGAACGGCTGGCCGGAATACTGGGACAGTCCCCGCTATGCCAGCGGCTATGCGGCGCTCTGGCATACATTTTCTTTTGTGCCGGAATCGCATATGCTGAAACCTTATGAACAGCGGGTCAGGGCCACTTATGCGGTGATGCAGTCGTTTATTGAATTTACCGCTGCACACAGTGAAAAGATCCGGGAGCTGCGGGATCAAACAAAGCAAAATGTAAAAACAAGTCCGGAATTTCCCATTGCCTGGTCGCTTGACAAATCAAAATACAATGAAATTGTTTACAAAGGATTTGCATCCGGGCGAAAACCCAGTGATATATCCGGTTTTCCCCGGCTCTATTATGACCGGAACAGGCCCTATGAAAAGACGGTAAAACATTTCAATTATTTCCCGGCCACTGCATTGATCAAAAAGCCGGTTGCCTATATCATTCCCCGTGGCTGGTGGAAAGTGATTGAATTGCTTCAACTGAATAAGGTACAGATGACCGCCTTAAAAGAAGATACAATAGTGGACGTGGAAGCCTATCAGATCATTGACTATAAAACGCAGCCCCGGCAATATGAAATGCACCACCTCAACAGCGATGTAAAAACCAAGGCGGAGAGACGACGGATTCTGTTCCGGAAAGGCGACTGGTATATCCCGATGAACCAGGCTGCGAACCGTTTCCTTATTGAAACCCTGGAGCCCACGGGGGAAGACTCCTATTTTGCCTGGAATTTTTTTGATGCCATACTGGGACAGAAAGAAGGCTATTCCGCTTATGCCTTTGAGGATATTGCTGCTGATTACCTGAAAAAGAGCCCGGAACTGCAGGCGAAAATGGAGCAGCGTCGTGCCACGGATACTGTTTTTGCCAAAGACGGCAGGGCTCAACTGAATTTTGTTTACCAGCAATCCCCCTGGTTTGAACCCGCGTACATGCAATACCCCGTATACAGGGTATTATAAACCGGCTGTTTTCTTTGGATCGGCCCCTTTAAACAAAAAATAACCGAGTAACAATCCAAGCAACAAAACAGTAACGGACAAATAGCCCACCCATTCATAATGGAGCAATTTCCGGTGCGGATCTTCGGATACGATGAACCCCGAGATCAGGGCGGCGGCACCGGTACCCAGGTGCTGTACGCTGCTGTTGAGACTCATAAAACTCCCCCGGTTGGCGGATCCCGTTACATTGCTCACCATAGTTTGTGAAGTAACTGCCCGGCCGGTGGACAAGGCAAACCATATCGCGAAAAAGGCGAGTACAACCGAAAAAGGAAGGGCCGGCAGGTTGGTGATCATGATGACCATGATAAATGAGAGCGGCACACAGTAGACAAATACTTTTAATTTCCCGATACGGTCGGATAGCCGTCCCAGGTAAACCGCCGCGATAAATGAGGCCACCCCGCCCACCAGGTAGATCAGGGGTGTAACGGAACGGGGATATCCTTTATTA
>JBBIGW010000131.1:0-10409 GCA_037447355.1 Bacteroidia bacterium
ATCCTGCAACGAAGAGAAAAAATCAAAGCACAAAACATGAATTACAGGCGGGTTCTTTACTTTACTGAAAAGCTAAACTTTATTAATCCAACCCTATAAAACTAAAAATTATTAACTAACTTAAATCTCGGAAATACTCTCTAACAGAAAGTACACTTTGTTTTGACGACATACAGAATTTACATTATAATGAACTTCGGGGTTTTTTAAGAAGTGGTAACCTTTATTTTTTCTTTTTAGGGGTAGATACAGCAAGTTTAACCAATTCATCAAAAGATAAATCGGTCTTTACGGTAATGTCGTACTTGCCTTTCTTTGGGGGCTTTTTAGGGGCTGATTTTTTAGCTTTTGCCATAGTCCACTAAGTTACTACTTAGCGGTTAAATCCTTCCATTTTAGCCGTCCTTGTGTGTTTTGGAGGGCGTGTATAAACCTTTCGGTGTCCTTTACTTTTCGGGTATTGTACCGGAACACGAATTCATCACAATAACGGTGCAGGTGTTTGGGGCTTACCTGATGGTAAATGCCGAATATGGTTCTTTTGAAGTGTGAGAAAAACCCCTCTATTGAGTTGGTGTGAAATACCCCGTCTTTAAATTGGTTGATGGTGTGGTTTACGGTAGCGTGTCCTGCAAACTCATAAGCAAGCCCACGATAGCCTAAGTGGGAATCGGTGACCAGTTGGGCATCCGGGCTTACGTGCCGCCTTACAACGTCCTTAAAGCTATCTTTCCCGATCAGGGTAAGTTTTACGTTCCCGTCCCGTTCAATTAAGCCCATTACAGGGGTTTTATTGTCCTTACCTGATTCCCGTTGTTTTGCCCGTTTATCCTTGCTCATATTGTCCCATTTGCCCCCTACATAGGTTTCATCCACTTCCACAATATTATCCAATAATTCCACCGATTTTGAACGCAGCATTTCCCCGAGGCGGCAAAGAACGAACCATGCGGCTTTCTGACCTATCCCCAAATCCCTTGCAAGCTGATGGGAGGACACACCCTTTTTGTGGGCGGTAAGCAGGTACATGGCTATGAACCATTTTTTAAGGGGTAGTTTAGTCCCCTCAAATACAGTCCCCCGGATAACTGAAAACCTTGTAGCACATGATTTTACCCTGCACTTATAATGTTTCATATCAAGTAGCCGGTAGGACTTTTCAGCCCCACATTTAGGGCATTTAATATTCCCGTCAGGCCATCTCATTTTTTCAAGGACTGACCTGCATTTTTCCTCACTATGGAAATATTCTATGACTTCGGCAAGATTTGTAAAGTGGTTCATAATAAGTAGATTAGTAGTATTAAAACTTGTTCTTATGAGTAAATTTGTCAAAGTAGTTATTAAGCCAAAACATATTGCGGGGATGGCCCCAGTATCTCACACAGTCGATCTTTCAATGGATGCTATTTTGTTGTTTAGAAATTCAAGCCCCGGATTTGTTGCCCTGACCTTAAAACCTGAATATGAAAACCGATTTAAGCAGGGGTTAGGTATTGATTTGAGGGCAGAAATAGAATCAATAACCATTACTGAACATGAGGCAAGGAAACTATATGAATAGGGTACAGGAAGCACCTGTTTTTCACCCTATCCAATACCATTTCAATTTGGGAAAGAGTTAGTCCGGATAATAACAGGGTAATTTCATCAACCCTTTTTTCTACAAGAGGGAAGGGGTAGGATTCGTATTTCTCATCCACTTGCAGGTTTCTGCGTTCACTACCCCCATTAGCATTTTCATTCACAATAGAGTTAGTACCGCTTTGCTGTCCTTGTCCCCCACCTGAATTTTCGCTACCTGAATTAGTATTTAAAGGGGTAGCATTAGAAGTTGTGTCCGTTTATTTCTTTCCCCCAAATCTTTCTATACTAATTTCAGCCCTCCCGCCTCGCTAAGCCAGGCGCAGCGGGTCGGGCTTTGCCGACTCCCGACTACAGACTACTCCCTCTCCTCCCTCTTCGGCCCGATAACCGGCAATTTCACTTCGTGGATCAGCCCGTTCAGTTTTTTCAGATCCTCCTCCATCACTTTTTTCAGTTTCTGTAATTGAATATCGGTTTGCGCGGCCAGTTCTGCAAAAGCTTCCTTCGCCTGCCTGGATGGTGCGGTATTCCCGGCAGCCGCCGCATTGTACACCCCGGCGATCTTATCATCGAGGCGGATCGGGTAGTTCAGCACATCCTGACCGCTCTTTGCCTTTGTCTGGTGCAAAGCCTCTTCCACTGCAGTTAATTGTTTATTGATCGTATCCACCTGCTCCCGGATCTCTCGCGGTAATACTTTACCAACCCGGCTGCTGAAATCTGTTAGTTGTTGCCGTATATCCCTGGTATTCTTTACCGCTTTCATTACCTCGGTAAACTTATCTCTTACCGACAGCAGGAAGGCGGTCTGTTCTTCGTATTCAGGCGTTGTGGTCTTATAATTGGGATCTGCCAGTATCGTAAACGCCACCTGGACTGAATCCGTACCTGACCTGAACCGGGCCATATATTCACCGGGCGCCGCCCTCGGCCCTCTTACAAAACCATTCCAGAGGATCAGTCCATCCACCCGCTCGGCTTCCGGGTAATTCATGTCCCATACAAACTGGTTCAGGCCCTCCTTCAGTTCAACTTTATTTTCCTTTGATGAAGTGGAAAACGTTTTGATGGTCTTCTGTTCCTTGTCCAGGATGGTTATCGCGAGTTTGGTGGAATCGGTCACTCCCTTCATATAAAAGCTGATTACGACTCCCGATGGCGGATTCATACCGGCATTCCGGATATCACCCGCGCGTTGCCGGCCGCTAAAACGACCGCCACCTGGGATCCGGTAAGCAGGGTTCACTTCAAATACATGCAGGTTCTTATTGAGCAGGTCTTCTTTTGCCTGTTGCACCAGGGAAAGATCATCGAGGATATACAGGCTTCTTCCCTGCGTGGCCACGATCAGGTCGTTGTTTTTGATCGCCAGGTCCGTGACAGGTGTTACCGGCAGGTTCAGTTGGAAGGAGCGCCAGTTATTTCCACCATCATACGAAATATACATCCCGTATTCGGTGCCGGCATATAACAGGCCCGGCCGCTTATGGTCGGCCCTGATTGCCCTTGTAAAATAAAGTGCCGGGATACCATTGGTGATCAGTTTCCAGGTTTTGCCGTAATCCTCCGTTTTGTAGAGATAGGGTCTGAAATCATCTGATTTATACCGGGTGCCTGCAAAATACGCGGCTCCTTTTTTGAAAGGATCGGCTTCCACGCAGTTCCACATCATGGCAGGCGGACAATCTTTGGGCGTGACATTCTCCCAGTGTTGTCCGCCATCCTTGCTTACATGGATCAGGCCGTCGTCACTCCCGGTCCATAAGAGATCTTTTTCATAAGGCGATTCCGCAGCGGTAAAAATGGTACAGTAATATTCAACTGAAGTATTATCCTGCGTAACGGGTCCGCCGCTGGAAGCCTGTTTGCTTTTATCATTACTGGTGAGATCGGGGGAGAGCTGCTCCCAGCTCCTGCCCTCATTCTCCGTTACGAATAGATGATTCCCCGCGGCATAGAGACGTTTTGGATTATGCGGGGAAAAGAAGATCGGGTAATTCCACTGGAAACGGTATTTCGCCGCCACGGCCCCGGCTCCCATATTATCCACCGGCCATACATTGATCAGCCGGCTCTCTCCGGTACGGTGATCAAGGCGCTGCAGCATGCCCATATAATTCCCGCCATAGGTAATATCCGGGTTCAGCGGATCGGCCACCACATAACCACTCTCACTGCCGGCCGCGTTTTCCATATCAGCAGCTGTAATAGCGGCCCCCAGGGTACGGCTCCTGATCCGGAAAGCCCCGTTATCCTGCTGACCACCAAGGATCCGGTAAGGAAAAGCGTTGTCGGTACTTAAGCGGTACACCTGCGAGGTAGGCTGATTCAGGTAGGTACTCCAGTTGACCCCGCCATCAAAACTGACCTGGGCGCCACCATCATCTGCCACGATCATGCGGTTCCCGTCCTCGGGATCAATCCAGAGATCATGGTGATCCCCGTGCGGGGTGGACAGGCTTTTAAAGGTTTTGCCCCCATCCGTACTCAGCATAAATTCCACATTGGGACAATAGACTTTATTCTCGTTCTTCGGGTCCACAAATACCTTGGTATAATACCAGGCCCGCTGGCGGATATTGTTATCATCGGATTGCAGGGTCCAGGTGTCACCGGCATCGGCGCTCATAAACAAACCTCCCCTTTCATTTTCTACCAGGGCATATATTTTATCGGTATTCGAAGGAGCCACAGCCACCCCCACAATACCCCAGGCATTTTTAGGAAGGCCTTTCTTCGCGGAGAGATTGGTCCAGCTTTCTCCCCCATCCGTACTTTTCCATAAACCGCTGCCCTCCCCGCCGCTCTCCAGTGAATAAGGCGTCCGGATCAGTCGCCAGGTGGCGGCATAAAAAACATCCGGGTTACCCGGTTCCATCACGAGGTCGCTGCAACCGGTTTGATTATTGACATACAGGGTTTTCTTCCAGGTCCGGCCGCCGTCCGTGGTTTTAAACACACCTCTCTCTTCATTGGGACCAAACAAATGTCCCATCACGGCCACCCAAACAATATCCGGGTTCTTCGGGTGAATGACTATCCGGATTATATGTCTTCCGTCTTTCAGCCCTGCATTTTTCCAGGTACGGCCGCCGTCCTCACTTCGCCAGATACCACCCAGCCCCTCACTCACATTTCCCCGCATCGTATTCTCGCCTTCCCCGGCATATAAGATCGTTTCATCGGAGGGTGCCACGGCAATTGCACCAATGGACCCGCCAAAAAATTTATCGGAAATATTTTTCCAGTTACTGCCCCCGTCGGCTGTCTTCCACAACCCGCCACCCGTGCCGCCAAAATAAAAACTGGTTTTGTTTTTATAACTGCCGGTTACCGCGGCGCTGCGTCCCCCGCGGAAAGGTCCGATCAGCCGGTACTGGCTGCTTTTATACAATTGCTCTTCTTTGTTATTGGTTGCCACCGGCACCACCGGCTTTGTTTTTTGTGCCAGGGCAGAAGAGAAGGAAAAGACAAGCAGGAAGGATATCCATTTTTTCATGTGCAGGAATTGAAAAGGGAATTTACGGAAATATTCAGCCGTATGCCCGCCGGCTGCACAATAAAAAAGACTGGCAAACCAGTTGCCAGCCTTCCTGTAAAAAGATACCCGCTTACTTAAAATCCTTTTTTTTCCACCGCTTGCGGAGCGATCAGCCCTTCCTTTATCAATCCCTGTTTTATCCGTTCATCATATTTTTTAATAATCTGTTTCCCGGTCTCTTCCTTTTTTTTCACTTCCGACTGCAGGGTGATGGTCCGTTGTACCTGCAGGTTGGAAGGAGCGGCTTCCTGGCCTGTGACCCCCGCATATATTTCGGTGATCTCCTCCCGCAGGCGCTTTTCATCCACAAAGACTGATTTTTGTTTGGTGGCGAGGCATTCTGCCCTCAGCTTTTCCAATTCATCCAGGTAGATCCTCATGGTTCTTTTCAGGGAGGAATCACTTACCTTATCCATATTATCCTTCAGGATTTTTTGCCGGTCATTTATCGTATCCACCAGGGTGGCGAGGCGTTCGTGTAATTGGTAAAGATCCATGGCGGTCTTGTATTGTTTCTTCCGGTCCTCTATCGTAAAATTTTTATCCGACGGGTCATGCACCAGTTTCAGTTTCGTGCTGTACACGGAATCCGCCACTCTTAGTCTGACCGTGTACTCTCCCGGTAAGACCATCGGTGCGAGGAATCCGGAAAAATCAACTTTACTGCCCCCGCTCGCAATCCGTGGTGGTTTCATGCTCAGGTTCCAATATACCATGTTCACCCCTTTTCGTTTACCCGCGGGAATGGATTGTATGAGTTTACCAGCGGCATCATAGATCTCTGCCTTCACTTCTCCCTTGCTGACCCGGTCTTTCAGGTAATATTTAACCGGGGGAACGGAGGGTGGATTGGGAGCCACCCAGCCACCGGTGGCAGGAAAACCAGCATTCCCAAACTGCCCCATCGTCAGGGTAATGGGAGCAGGGGGAAAGAGGACCACTTCTTTCCCCGCGGTTTCTTTATCCAGTTTCCGCAACGCTGAAATATCATCGATCACCAGGATCCCCCTGCCGTGCGTGGCGATCACCAGGTCATTCGTACGGGGATGGATCTGCAGATCACGCACCGGTACATATTCCGGTATTTTATTTTTCATGCGGAACCAGTTTTGTCCCCCGTCCAGTGTGGCAAACAAACCCATTTCCGTACCGAGGAATAATAAATCCCTGTTCACCCGGTCCTGCAGGATCTTATGGGCAAAGCCGGTGAATTCAGGACTGCTGATCCGTATCCATGTTTTACCCATATCCGGTGAAACAGCCAGCCAGGTCTGGTGATCCCCGTACATATGATTATCAAATGTGGCATAGACGGTGTTCCGGTCAAAGCGGGAGGCCTCGATACTGCTCACCCAGGATTGCGCGGGGATACCGGCGCTGGTATAATGAGCCGCTACGTTGGTCCATGTTTTACCCGCATCAGTTGTGTATTGCAGGTTCCCGTCATCGGTGCCCACCCAGATCAGTTTCTCATCCAGCGGGGATTCGGTGACAGTGAAGACCGTGCAGTGATTTTCAGCAGAAGTATTATCGGCGCTTAAACCGCCGCTGTTTTCCTGTTCCTGCTTTTTCGGGTCGTTGGTGGTAAGGTCCGGTGAAATCCGGGTCCAGTTCCTTCCCTGGTCTGTGGATTTATACAGGTACTGGCTGGCGATATACAGGTTCTTTTTATTGGCCTGCCCGGTAACGATCGGGGTATTCCAGTTCCACCTCCCCTTGTCCTCTCCCGGGGCCTGCTGGGGTTTTATGTTTACCAGTTTATTATTGACCAGGTTGATCCGGTTGATATTGCCTCCCTGCGATTCGGCATAAGCCGTATAGATATCGTTAGGATCGGGCTGCACCCAGAAACCATCCCCGCCATTGATCGGTTTCCAGGAACTGTTGCCAACACCGCCGGGTGCGGCGGAAGGTCCTGTCCAGCTGCCATTGTCCTGCAGGCCGCCATAAATAGAATAGGGATTCCGGTTATCCAGGGATACATGGTAGAACTGTCCCACCGGCAGGTTTTGGACAAAATTCCAGGTGACACCCCGGTCGAGGCTGATATACAAACCCCCGTCCGTACCGAGGTAGAGCTGGTTGGTATTATTCGGGTTGATCCAAAGCGCATGATGATCACTGTGAACCCAGCCGCCTTCATTGCTGGCATCCGCAAAAGAATACCCGCCATCCGTGGAATAAGAGAAAGACAGGGCGGGACGATAGACCCGCTTCGGATCTTTGGGATCAATCACGATGGTTGAAAAATAAAAAGGCCGGGAGACCACGTTGAACGTTGCGCTCTGTTTTTTCCAGCCTTGCCCCCCGTCCGCAGAAATATATAAACCGGTCTCATTGGACTCTACGATCGCCACCAGGTTCTGCGGGGCGCCCGGCGCAACGGCAAAAGCGATCCGCCCGAAGGGCTTCGCGGGTAAGCCGTTCTTCAGTTCATTCCAGGTCTTTCCGCCATCGGTGCTCTTCCACATACCACTGCCCTGTCCGCCGGAATTAAATGCATAGGGTTTACGGCGGAATTCCCAGGTGGAAGCATAGACAGTATCGGGATGTTCAGGGTCAACGGCCACATCGGCACAACCGGCATCTTCGCTGATGAATAAAATCTTTTCAAAGGTCTTGCCCCCGTCGGTGGATTTATACAATCCCCTTTCCCTGCTGCTGCTCCAGAGCGGGCCGGGAGCTGCCACATAGATCACATTCGGTTGCAGGGGATCGATCACTACTTTGGCAATATGTTCGGTTTTTTCAAGTCCCAGCCGGGTCCAGTTCTCTCCCCCGTCGGTGGATTTATAAAGACCATCCCCGATCGATACGGAGTTCCGCATATTGCTTTCCCCGGTGCCCGCATAAATGATCTTCGGGTTTTGGGGATCGATCGCGATGGCCCCGATGCTCTGGCAATAGCGGTCAAATACAGGTTTGAAGGAGGCCCCGGCATTGGTGGTCTTCCAGATGCCGCCACCGGCCGTTCCCACATAGATCGTTTTACCATCGGAGGCCACGCCCTCAATAGCGGTTATACGACCGCTCATGGTGCCAGGCCCCAGCCAGCGGGCTTCCATCATACCGAATGTGCTGCTGTTAATGGCGGTCTGGGCAAGGGCTGAACCGGCTGAAAACAGGAAAACCGTGATAATAGTGAATCGCATAAAATACAGTTGAAAGTAGCAGGAATAACAAACCCCGATACAGGACCGGGGTTTGCAGGAATAAAGTTCTCTTTTATTTTTTGAAGAAGGATTCTTCCACTGTCCCGTTGATCACGATTTTGCCGATGTTCAGTTCCCCGTAAGGCAGGGTCAATGATTTGGCCACCACGATCCCCTCGGGTAATTTTTCATAATTGCTGAAACTGGTCACCACTTCCATTTCCTGTCCATTGGCTTTGCGCAGGGTCTTGCTCTGGACAATATAAAATGTTTTCGGATCGATAAAAATGGTTTCAGGGGATCCGCCTTTTTTATTGATCCTGATCTTATAACATTCTGTTCCCTCCACATCTTCTTTTCCGAGGAGTTCCACCGTATGTCCTTTGGCGGCATAATCCACCAGGCTACCCTGGGCATCCAGTTCATCCTGTGCTTCGGCCAGGTCTTCGGGGGTCTTGGCCTCGGGTGTCTGCTGTCCCTGGAACGGCATAAAGGACCAGCCTTCCGTGGGAGTAACGATTTCATAACCGGTCATGCCCATCACGGAAATATCCTGGCGCATTCCTTTGCCATGCAATACGGTCAGGGTGACATTTACTTCGGCGCCCTGTACCTGCAGGACCCCTTCCATTTTTACAGCGTTCACTTTTCTCCAGTTATCGGCCCCGCCGATCGCTTCGAGGTGTTTGCTGATGATTTCATCAGCGGTCTGGGACTGACCGGCAAAGGCGGCAGTAAAGAAGAGAATGGATAAGATAAGACGTTTCATGCTTTGTTTTTAATTAATGAATCAGTTTACAAATCTATCGTTTTCGAAGGTCTGAATGAGTAATTTTAGGCGTACTAACAATTTTTAAGGATGAAAGGTGATTTTTCAGTGGCCGGAATGCTGGTGGATATACAGCAGCAACGGCAATATCCGGCCGAACTGCATATATCCGGGGGCAAAATCCGTTCCATAAACCCGGTCACCCTGCCGGCCGGTCAGCCCCTGCATTACCTGCTGCCGGGCTTTATCGACAGTCATGTCCATATTGAAAGCTCCATGCTGGTCCCTTCCGAATTTGCCCGTCTCGCGGTGGTGCATGGCACTGTGGCCACGGTCAGCGACCCGCATGAAATTGCCAATGTCTGCGGGATGGAGGGCGTTGATTTTATGATCAGTAACGGGAAGACCGTCCCCTTTAAATTCAGTTTCGGCGCACCCAGTTGTGTACCGGCTACGGTATTTGAAACCGCCGGCGCCGCTCTCGATGCGGAGCAGGTGGAAGAATTATTAAAGCGCCCCGAAATAAAATACCTCAGCGAGATGATGAATTTCCCGGGGGTACTTAACGGTGATGAACAGGTGATGAAGAAAATCGCAGCTTCCCTTCGTCTCGGTAAACCCGTGGACGGGCATGCTCCGGGACTGAGGGGGGAGATGGCGGAGCGGTATATTAAGGCAACCCCAACAACAGCCCCCCCAATACCGGCCTCCCCAAACCCCTCCGAAGGAGGGGCTTTAGCCTCCGAAACCTGTAAAGACTTTACTGCCTTTGATGACGCTGAAAGCCCCCCTTCGGGGGGTGGGGGGGCCGGGGTTGCTGTCATCTCCACCGATCACGAATGCTTCACCGCCGAAGAAGCGCTTGATAAATTGCGTTACGGCATGAAGGTCATCATCCGGGAAGGCAGTGCCGCAAAGAATTTTGAAGCGTTGATTGACCTGCTGAATGACTGGGAAGACAGGATGATGTTTTGCAGTGATGACAAGCATCCGGACAGCCTGGTGCTGGGACATATCAACCAGCTCTGTGCCCGGGCAGTGGCGAAGGGAATTGATATTTACAAGGTACTAAAGGCGGCCTGTGTGAACCCGGTACTGCATTATAAACTCGATGTGGGTTTGCTGAGAGAGGGAGATCCGGCGGATTTTATTGTCGTGAAGGATCTGAAGGACTTCGGGGTGATCCGGACCTATATAGACGGGGAGTTGGTCGCTGAAAATCAAAAGTCAAAAATCAAAAGTCAAAAAACGGGCACAGTCAATCATTTCTCCTGCCATCCTAAAGAGGTGAAAGATTTCGAAATAAAGGGGATGAGCGGCTATGAAAAAACGTCCTCAGCCTGGCTGCCAGAGGACGATG
>JBBIGW010000132.1:0-10397 GCA_037447355.1 Bacteroidia bacterium
AAATAACCGGGAGAAGATTTGGGCCAGTTGGAAATGCTCTGGGCCAGTTCCGATGTTTTTTTCGGATCCGCTTTCAGCGCATTCACCACATCCACCCAGTCCATCGCATGCAGGTGATAAAAATGCACCACGTGGTCATGCATATACTGGGCACAGAACATGATGTTCCGCACCATTTCCGCATTGGGAGGGATAACGATATCGAGCGCATCTTCCACGCAACGCACGGAGGTCAGCGAGTGCACAGACGTACACACACCGCATACCCGGCCCACATAGGCCCAGGCGTCGCGGGGATCCCGGCCACGCAGGATCTCTTCCAGCAAACGCACCATGGTGCCGCTGCTGAACGCGTCTTTTATTTTCCCGTTTTCAATATCGGCTTCAATCCGTAAGTGTCCTTCAATCCTTGTAACAGGGTCGACAACAATTCTGGTACTCATTATTATTAATTGTAAGGGTCATTAAATGGGTTTATTTCTTTAATTGCTGTTCACCTGCCTTTCCTTCCTCTTCCAGGTTCTTGATCAGCTTTTTCTTGCGAATATTGGTCATTACCGCATGCGCCGCAAGGGCCACACCGGTTGCGGCCAGGGCCACCTTACCAACCTTATCTGCTGTGGCTTCTATGCCAAAGCCGGGGAAGGCTGATGCCCGTTCATAAATGCGGCCGTTATCCCAGTAGTTCTCTTCACTGCAGCCAAAGCATCCGTGGCCTGACTGGATCGGGAAACTGACCCCGTTATTCCATTTCGTAACACCGCATGCATTGTAGGTAGACGGTCCTTTACAACCCACTTTATACAGGCAATATCCTTTTCGTGCATTTTCGTCATCAAAACTTTCCACGTACAGACCGGCATCATAATACGGGCGACGGTAGCAGGTATCGTGCACGCGCTTGCTGTAAAATGCTTTGGGGCGTCCGAGTCCGTCCAGTTCCGGTAACCTTCCGAACGTAACTACATGTACAATCACACCAGCCATTACTTCGCCAATCGGGGGACAACCGGGTACTTTAATAACCGGTTTTCCCTTCAGCAGTTTATGGATCGGCGTGGCGGAAGTGGGGTTGGGTTTTGCAGCCTGTACGCAACCATTGCTGGCACAGCTGCCCCAGGCAATGATGGCTTTCGCTCCTTCGGCCGCTTCTTCAAGGATTTGCAGGGAAGTCTTGCCCCCGATCATGCAATACACACCATCGGCCGCGGTCGGCACGCTGCCCTCCACACATAAAATATATTCGCCTTTGTATTTTGTCATGGTATTCTTCATGGCCTCTTCAGCCTGGTGCCCGGAAGCAGCCATCAGGGTTTCTGAATAATCCAGGGAAATCTGGTCCAGCAATACATCCGCCACGATCGGGTGAGAGGAACGGATAAAGGATTCACTGCAGCAGGTGCACTCCTGGAAATGGAGCCAGATCACCGGGAGCCTTGGCTTATTGGTTAATGCCTGTACCACCTGGCCGACACTGGAGTTCTCCAGGCCGAGATAAGCGGCCATCAGGGTGCAGAATTTCAGGAAATCCTTCCGGGAATAACCTTTTCTTTTAAACTCCTCTAAATACGTAGGGGTTTTTTGGGCAGTTGGGTTGTCCATGCAAATAGATTTATGGCAAAGCCGTGAAGAGAGTGGAATTGACAAACAAGGTTATTGATTCTCATACACCCTTTCCCTGACTACTGTCAGACAATTCCATGACAAAAATCAGCCGGGGGTACTATTAGGAATTTTAATATTGGTAACCAGAAAATACAAATATGAAAAAATACTTGTTATCACTTGTTGCTGTTTCAGCCTCGCTGAGTTCATTTGCGCATGAAGGTCATGGTCATACGCATGGCTTTACCATCCAGCATTATTTCGTGGAGCCGGAACATGCGATCGGGTTACTGGCCGCAGTGGCAATAGTGATATTGCTGGTCAAACGCTACCGGACCTCGGCGGCCAAAAAATAATTCATGCATGAATTGTCCATTGTGATGAGCATTATTCGCATTGCCGAAACTGAATCGGCAAAGAATAATGCAGTAAAAGTGGAAGAAATAGAACTGGAAATCGGGGCCCTGAGCGGGATCGAAATAACCGCTTTTGATTTTGCCTGGCAACAGGCGGTGCGGGCCACGCTGCTGGAACATTCGAAAAGAAAAATCAATCATATCCCGGGTGAAGGACAGTGTATGGATTGCGCGGCCGTGTTCCCGATGCAGCAACTATACGAACCCTGCCCGGTATGTGGTGAACATTTTGTATCGGTACAAAAAGGAAAAGAACTCCGGGTGAAATCCCTGGTTGTAAACTGAAACATTAACCAAAATTCATTTTTATGTGCGCTACCTGCGGATGTGATGCAAACGCCTCTTCTTCTATCAGGCAAATCGGTGAAAGTCATCCTCACCCCCACGATCACGATCATTCACACGACCATTCCCATACACACAGCAAAACCATTATCGAGGTAGAAAAAGATGTGCTGTACGAAAATAACCTGCTGGCCCAGCGGAACCGCGGCTATTTTGAAGCCAAAAATATCCTGGCCCTGAACCTGGTGAGTTCCCCCGGTTCCGGGAAAACCTCCTTGCTGGAGAGAACCCTGACGGACCTGAAGGACCCGTTTACCTGTTACGTGATCGAAGGCGATCAGCAAACCTCCCGTGATGCCGACCGCATTCATGCCACGGGTACCCGGGTAGCACAGATCAATACCGGTAAAGGATGCCACCTGGATGCCCACATGATCCTGCATGCGGTACAGGGAATGAAACCGGCGGAAAACTCCCTTCTCTTTATAGAAAATGTCGGCAACCTCGTTTGCCCGGCCATGTTCGACCTGGGTGAAAAAGAGCGGGTGGTGATCATCAGCGTTACAGAAGGCGATGATAAACCCATCAAGTATCCCGACATGTTCCATACTTCCACCCTTTGCATTATTAACAAGATTGATCTGCTGCCTTATGTTCCGTTCAGCATGGATAAAGTAAAGGAATATGCCCGGCAGGTGAACCCCAACCTTTCTTTCCTGGAAGTCAGTTGCACCAGCGGGGAAGGATTAACTGCCTGGTACCAGTGGCTGAAAGAAAAAGTACAGGTGCCCGAAAGCGTGTAACAGACCCGGTTTAATAAGCAATGCCATGAACACCTATCATATCCATATCGGGGGGTTGGTACAGGGAGTCGGCTTCCGGCCCTTTATATGCCGGCTGGCTAAAAAAATGAATATAGCCGGTTGGGTCAGTAATGGCAATGACGGGGTGCATGTTGAATTCAATGCTTCAGAAGAAAAAGCGGACAGTTTCTATACGTCGATCCTTTGCTGCCAGCCGGACAATGCCATTATCCGCACACATGAAATAAAAAAAATCAGTCCTGTACTATTTGATGGATTTCAGATCCGCGCCAGTGATGCATCCGCCCGGCCGGACCTGCTGCTGACCCCGGATATCGCCATTTGTGACAGTTGCCGGAAAGAAATCACCGATCCGGAAAACAGGCGCTATCAATATCCTTTCACCACCTGCCTGGAATGCGGGCCCCGCTATTCCATCATCACTGGTTTGCCCTATGACCGGGAGAACACCACGATGGCGGAACTAAACATGTGCTCTTCCTGCGGGAAAGAGTATAATGACGTACATGATCACCGGCATTACAGCCAGACCAATTCCTGTCCTGATTGCGCGATCCCCCTGCATTTATTTGATAATAACGGGGTGGAAATCACCAGGGACCCCGAAAGTATCCTGCTGATCGTTAATGAATCGCTGCGACACGGCCATATCATCGCGGTAAAAGGGATTGGCGGGTACCTCCTGCTTTGTGATGCAACCAAATATTATTCGGTTACCACGCTCCGCGACAGGAAGCACCGGCCGGCCAAGCCCTTTGCCCTGATGTACCCTTCTATTCAAATGATCGAAGGAGACCTGGTTCTTACAGAAAAAGAAAAGCAGGCGCTGCAGGGAAAACAGGCACCCATTGTACTTTGCCCGCTTAAAGAAGAAACCAGCTCAGGTATCTGTGCGGAAGCCATTGCCCCGGGGCTTGATAAGATCGGTGTGATGCTTCCGTACACAGCCCTGCTCACCCTGATCATAGAGCAATGGAATAAACCCCTGGTCGCCACCAGCGGCAATCTCAGCGGCTCTCCAATCATATATACTGATGAAGATGCATTGTTATGGCTGGCCGATTACGCGGATTTTATCCTGGGTTTTGACCGGGATATTGTAACCCCGCAGGACGACAGCGTGATCCAGTTTACCCGGCATTCGACCCACCCGGTCATACTCCGCAGATCAAGGGGTATGGCGCCGAACTATTTCCCCTCTCCTTTTTCGCATCCGGGGACCCTGCTGGCCATGGGGGCCGAACTGAAAAGCGCATTCGCCATCAGTACACATCATAACTTGTATGTAAGCCAGTATCTCGGTGACCAGGCCAATTATGAATCACAATCCGGTTTTGATTATACACTTACCCATTTACTCAGGCTGCTCCAGGCCAAACCGGACCGGGTACTGATCGACAGTCACCCGAACTATTTTGTATCACAGCGGGGCAAAGATCTTTCAGAAGAGTGGGAAGTACCTGTTACGGCTATACAGCATCATAAAGCGCATTTTGCCGCCGTACTGGCAGAAAACAACCTGCTTTTTTCGAAGGAGAAGATCCTGGGCGTGATCTGGGATGGTACCGGTTACGGTGATGATGAACAGGTATGGGGAGGCGAATTCTTCCTGCTGGAAGACGGGGAATTGGACCGGTTTATGCACCTGGATTATTTCCCGCAATTGCTGGGCGATAAAATGAGCAAAGAGCCCCGGGTCAGTGCGGTGTCGCTGCTGCGCAACAATATGGATCATTTAATGATGATCAAAGACCTGTTCTCCGCCCCGGAGCGGGAATACTATTTAAAACTGCTGCAGCAGAAACAGCATTTACTTACCTCCAGTATGGGGCGTTTACTGGATGGCATTGCCGCGATCCTGAAACTACAATCCTTGAATACCTATGAAGGCGAAGCCGCCATGAAACTGGAAGTGGCGGCCCGGAGCTCTGCCGAACCCTCCTGGGAGTATTACCCGATACCCGTGAATAAGTCAAGACTGGAATGGTCCGCAATGATTGAAGAACTGCTGAGAGACCTGAAAAACCAGGTGGACAAAAACCTGATCGCCCGCAAAGTGTTTGTATCCCTGGCCATGCTGATCAAAAACGTAGCCGCCCGTTCCGGTGTTACAAAGATTGCTTTTAGCGGAGGGGTTTTCCAGAATGCGTTACTGGTTGACCTGGTTACAGAATTACTACAGGATGAAGCCAGCCTGTATTTTCACCGGCAGTTAAGCCCCAATGATGAATGTATCAGTTTCGGGCAACTGGCCTGTGCCGCACTCCTGGAAAAAAACAAAAATACATTTTCACAACAAACGCAATATTCGAATCATCTTTAAAAATCACAGTATGTGTTTAGCGATCCCCGGCAAACTTTTATCCATCTCGGGCCAGTTAGATGATACCTTCCGGCAGGGAAAGGTTTCTTTTGGTGGCATAACGAAAGAAGTGAACCTCTCCATGGTACCCGAAGCGCAGGTAGGTGATTATGTGCTGGTGCATGTGGGCGTGGCCATCGGAAAAGTAGATGAAGTAGAAGCAAAGCAGACTTTTGAATACCTGAAGGCGATGGGGGAAGTGGAAGAACTAAAGGACGAAGAGAGCCAGTAGTCGGCAGTTAGCAGTCGGCAGTTAACAACCCCTTCTAAGAAAAACGATCTAAACCTTAAACCTCAACCCTAAACGCTCAACCTGCATGAAATACCTGACCGAATACCGCGATCCGGCAATGGTCCGTGAATACCTGGAGCAAATCCATAAGATCACCACACGTCCCTGGAAAATCATGGAGATCTGTGGCGGGCAGACGCATAGTCTCGTGAAGAATGGCATACTGGATATGTTACCGGATAAGATCACGATGGTGCATGGGCCCGGATGCCCGGTATGTGTGACTCCGGTCAGCATTATTGATGAAGCGGTATGGCTTGCCAAACAACCCAACGTGATCATCTGTTCGTTTGGAGACATGCTCAGGGTGCCGGGCTCTTTAAAAAGCCTGCTGGAGGCAAAAGCGGAAGGGGCCGACGTACGCATCCTGTATTCACCCCTGGAGGCCGTTGAACTGGCCAAACAAAACCCGGATAAGGAAGTAGTGTTTTTTGCAGTGGGATTCGAAACCACGGCACCGGCCAACGCGCTGAGTATTGTCCACGCTGATAAATCCGGTGTTACCAATTACAGCATCCTCGCCTCCCATGTATTGGTCCCCCCCGCCATGGAAGCCATCCTGGGTGATCCCGAAAACCAGATCGATGCTTTTCTTGCAGCAGGCCATGTCTGCACCATCATGGGCACAGAAGAATATGACCCGGTAGTGGAGAAATACAAAACGCCGGTGGTGATCACCGGGTTTGAGCCGGTGGACCTGTTGCAGGGCATTTTAATGGCTGTGCAGCAACTGGAGAAGGGTGAATACAAACTCGAGAATCAATACACCCGCTATGTGCAGCGGGAAGGCAACCGGATGGCGAGGCAAACCATGGAACAGGTATTCGCGGTAAGCGACCGGATGTGGAGAGGGATTGGCACGATTCCCCAGAGCGGTTTTGAGGTCAATGATCGCTATAAAATGTATAATTCCAGGGTAAAATTCAGGATCGATATACCCACCGCGCTGGAAAACCCTTCCTGTATCAGCGGGGATATCATGAAAGGTTTGAAAAAACCGTTCCAGTGCCCGAATTTTGGCTCACACTGCAAGCCGGAGCACCCCCTCGGAGCGCCAATGGTCAGCAGTGAGGGTGCCTGTGCAGCCTATTATCATTACTCGGCGGCCACCGAAACAGCCTGAACACATACGATTTTAAACTAATTTCTAATGCGGAAGTTTTTGTCTACCGGAATTCTGTTCTTTTTCACTGCCCTTGCTTATGCTCAAACCAGCTTAACCGGAATTACAATTTTGAGCGAAAACAGCAAGACCCCGGTAACCGATGCCTCGGTGTATTCCTCCGACTTTGTTTTTAGTGAGATTTCCGACGAAAACGGATTTGTCACGTTTAAAAATCTTCCGGCAGGCACCACGTCCATTACCATCACGGCCATTGGCTATGCACCAAAAATCATTCAGTTATCCGGGCTGAATACCAGTACAATTTACCTGGCTGTAAAAGTCACCACACTGAACGATGTGCTGGTCCGGGCTTCTTCTAAAAACGGAATCTTTAAAACGATCAGTGATCTGGATATCCATATTCGTCCTATCATGAATTCCCAGGAAGTACTGCGGCTGGTACCCGGTCTTTTTATCGGGCAACACGCTGGTGGTGGTAAAGCAGAACAGATTTTTCTCCGCGGTTTTGACCTCGACCATGGTACCGATATTAATCTGACTGTTGATGGTCTTCCCGTAAACATGGTCAGTCATGCGCACGGTCAGGGTTATGCGGATCTGCATTTTCTGATACCGGAACTGATCGAGAAAGTCGGATTCAATAAGGGGCCCTACCAGGCCGATAAAGGCAATCTGGCCACAGCCGGTTATGTGGCGTTTAAAACAAAGAACTATCTGACTTCCAATTTTTTTAAACTGGAAGCCGGGCAATTCAATACGGTCCGGGCAATTACCGGGATCAATCTGCTGGGGAAAGCTGCAAGAGAAAAGAATCAAAGCATTTATATAGCCGGAGAAGGATCTTTTACCAAAGGTTATTTTGAAAGTCCACAGGATTTTTCGCGTTACAACGGCATGATCAAATACCATGGACGTACGGGCAACAAAAGCACACTCACCGCTTTATTATCGGGCCTGAGCAGTAAATGGAATGCCAGTGGCCAGATTCCCGACCGGGCAGTTGCCGATGGAACGATTGGTTTCTTCGGTGCCATTGATGATAAGGAAGGAGGTAATACCAGCCGCTACAATGCTTCAGCCGAACTGATGCATAACCTCAGCAATGGCGCTGTATTGCGGAATCAGCTGTTTTACTCCCATTACAAATTTGAGCTCTATTCCAACTTTACTTTTTTCAAAGAAGATCCGGTCAATGGCGATCAGATCCGGCAGAAAGAAAACCGCCATATTACCGGGTATAATTTATCATACCAGCAAGATCATGCCTTGGCTGGCAAAAAAACGCAGTTCAGTACGGGTCTGCAGGCCCGGTATGACCGGATAAATGATATTGAATTATCCAGAACCAAAAACAGAACCCAGACCACGGCTTCGATCACGTTGGGTGATATTCAGGAACTGAATGCCGGTGTTTTTATCCAGGATAAAATTATCCTGAATCCGAAATGGGAATTCACCGCCGGTATCAGGGCCGATTATTTTACCAACCAGTACAATGATCAGCTAACGGCTACCACGCAGACTTCCACTTCTGCTATTATCAGCCCCAAATTTTCGATCAATCACAGGGTCAGTGAAAAGGTTCAGCTCTACTGGTACAATGGACAAGGTTTTCACAGCAACGACACCCGTGTAGCCGTTGCACAAAATGGAAAAGAAGTGGTTACCCCGGCCTGGGGCAGTGACCTGGGGGGCATTTTCAAACTGGGTAAAAAAGCTATGATGCAGACCGCGGTCTGGTATTTATGGATGAAACAGGAATTTGTCTATGTAGGTGACGAAGGTGTGGTGGAACCCGGTGGGAAAACACAACGGATCGGATGGGATCTGTCCCTCCGGTATGAACTGGCAAAAAATCTGTATAGTGATCTGGACATCAGTATCAATAACCCCCGTGCATTGAACACCCCTAAAGCTGAAAGTTATCTTCCGTTGGCGCCCCGTATTACCAGCGTGGGAGGTTTTACCTACCGTAAAGCCAGCGGCTGGAATGGAAGTTTGCGCTACCGGTATATGGGTGACCGGCCTGCCAATGAGGGCAATTCAGTAGTGGCAAAAGGGTATTTTGTGGCCGATGCGGCGATCAACTATACAATGAAGAAATGGGAAGCCGGGTTATCCATCCAGAACCTCTTTGATACAAAATGGAAGGAAACGCAGTTTGATACGGAGAGCCGCCTGCAGAATGAATCTGCTCCGGTATCAGAGATTCATTTTACACCCGGAACACCTTTCTTTGCAAGAGTAAGTTTCAGCCTTTTCTTTTAAAAATAAATAATTATGCAACTCTCCTGCCCCATGCCCAAATTTGATTTTGATGTGATCACCCTCGGTCATGGCAGTGGCGGACTGCTTACACATAAACTGCTGCAAAGCGGCGTATTTGATATTTTAAAAAATGACCTGCTGGACCAGCAGCACGACGGCGCCAGTCTCACCCTCCATGGCAAAGTGGCATTCAGCAGCGACAGCTATGTGATCACCCCGGCTTTTTTCCCCGGCGGGAATATCGGCGAACTGGCCATCAACGGCACTGTGAATGATCTGGCCATGTGCGGAGCCATTCCCCAATATCTTTCCCTGGCTTTTATAATAGAAGAAGGGTTGCCCATGACTGAATTCTGGGAGATCCTGGTCAGTATCAAAGAAGCCGCATTGAAAGCCCATGTACAGATTGTGACCGGTGACACCAAAGTGGTGGAAAAAGGAAAAGGCGATAAGATCTTTGTCAATACCTCCGGCATCGGCCTGATTCATCCAAAAGCAAATATTCATCACCGGAATATTGAAGCCGGTGATAAAGTCATTATCAGCGGGAATATTGCCACCCACGGCATTGCGATCATGAGTGTACGCAAAGGACTTGAATTTGAAACCAGTATTGAAAGCGATACGACCAACCTGAATCATACCGTGGAGAAACTGCTGGCCCGGTTCGGAAACGATATCCGGTTCCTCCGGGACCCTACACGCGGTGGTGTCGCTTCGGTCCTAAATGAAATCGCCGAGTTAACCTCCCTGGGATTTGAGCTTGACCAGAACAGCATTCCTATTGATGAACAGGTGGACGGCGCCTGTGAAATGCTTGGCCTGGATCCACTTTATGTAGCCAATGAAGGATTATTCATTGCCGTAGTCAGTCCGGCCATTGCCGGTGAATGCCTGGCCCTGCTTCGCCAGGATGAGAACGGTAAAAATGCAGCTCTCATCGGAGAGGCCGGCACTGAACATCCCGGCAAAGTGCTGCTCAAAAGCCGTATCGGGGGCAGACGGGTAGTGAATTATTTGACGGGAGAGCAACTGCCGAGAATATGTTGAGGTGAAAGTTGAAAAGTTGACGGGTTGACAGGTTGACGGGTTGATAAGGTACGGCATTCTTTTTCTACTCACCATTTTTCCCGAACTTCCCGTTTTAATTAGTCGCCCCTTAAAAACGCTGTAATCCACACTGGTAGATAGTTTGGGTAAAACTTATAGTGAATAAATC
>JBBIGW010000133.1:0-10311 GCA_037447355.1 Bacteroidia bacterium
GCCTTCATCAGAAGTTATATTAAGGTCACATAACTCAATGTCAATTGGGTCTTGAAATAAAGCAAATGTTTCTTGCCAAACATTTCTGCAAATATCACTTCCTGAATATTTTAATGGTGGTATGATATCAAACGATACCATTTTAGGTGAGAAAAGGACCATCATTAAATTCACATCCTTAGAACGAAAGGCTTTGACAAAATTGTCCATTTGCAGCGGAATTTGTTTTTCATTTTCAGCCTTTATTTTGCCTGTTGTCATCATTTTATTTTTTTTGTTTCTGATCTTTGAGTACAACCAAATATCAAAAATATAATTACAGAAAGAAAAATTAATTTAAAAATTTCTTTCCTTTTATTCATGAGTTATATCTCCTATAATATTTAAAAACATTGCAACTGATTACAAAGTAGTGTCCAAAAAAATTGCCACTAACGTCATTTGAATATTCAATTACTTCTCTCAGTTTCCGCCTTTGCAAACACCTGTTTGTTAATCGTTTTTGGTTACGTCAGCAGGTGCTTTTTTCCAGTGTTGAATGCTTCTCGCAATAAATGTCAACCACAATGACTGCGTTATAATCATTATCCTGTTTTGCCACCCAACCAATACTTTGGGGCCAAACTTGCCATCGGCGGGAAACTGGGATTTTACGCTTCCTACAAAATAAACAAAACCGAACCAGACAACAACTAATGCAATGATCAGCAATAACCGGTTTATCTTCCATTTCTTGTTCCGGAACAGGGCTATGGTGATGAGGATGGCGGCAAAAGGCACCTGGTCTAACGAGGCTCCAAGCTGATGCAGCCTGCCCGATTGGGTTATCATTTCGGGTGCGGTATTTAAAGGGTCTGTCTTAAAAATAGCTGCTATCATCATCCCAACAGCCGCAACCGATAGCATAATCAAACCAATTTTGCCTACCATTTTAACCTGCCGCCACAATGCGGCAACTAAAAAGATGCAGCTTAACGACAAAGTCAGAAATGCTAATTGCATTACCCAGCCCAACCTGCCAACCTGGTATTCACTTATGAAATTCCATGATGGGTCAATCTCGGGTTTTACAAAATGCAATAGCGCCAGTAAGGCGATAAAACCTAACCCTGACCAAAACGATAACTGGGCGTATTTTATAGTTTTTCCCATAATTATTCAAAATTTAAATTTTTCCTGCTTCTATCAGTTCGTCGAGCCGTTCATGTGATTGTGTTACACCTGTTTCCATACCGGAATGGATCATTCCATCCCTATCTTGTACAGATTGAAAAACGGAATGGACCGTAACTCTTGTCCTGTTATCGGGCAGTTCTTCAAACCTTGCGGTTTCCATTACCACATGTCCTTTTTCGGGTAACCCTTCAAATTCCATAGTTTGAATGATTCTTTCAGGCGCCGTATGCTCATGGCACACGCCATGAAAACCAAATTCCATCCCATTGGAGGCTTTGCTTAAATACCTGTATGAACCGCCTGCATAAGGCTCAAATTTTTCATACCTGACGGGCAGGTCCCTTGGGCCAACCCATTCTTCCAGAATTTCCTTAACGGAGTGAGCTTTGAACACCAGGTCTCTGGGTGCATCAAACTCTCTGATGATAAATAGTTCCTGCCTGCCCTGTTCAGCAATGATTTGTGTTTTGTTTTTACTTGCCATCTTTTGTTGATTTTAATTTATGTAATACTTCATCTAATCTCTCATGGCGTTCTTCCCACATTTTTGCAAATGGGGCAAGCCAATCAGCTATTTCTTTCATTTTGGGTATGTTTAAATGATAATAAAATTCCCTTCCTGAACTTTCCTGTTTTACTATCTCACATTCGATCAGCACCTGGATATGCCTAGACACAGCCTGCCTGCTCGTATCAAAATGTTCTGCGATGGCATTTGGTGTCATCGCCTGAAAGGCAAGTAAGGCCAGGATTGCCCTTCTTGTGGGGTCGCCTATTGCATGAAATACATCTCGTCTTGTTTCCATATAAAATAAATTTGCGCAACAATATTGTTGCAAACATAAATGCAACTACCTGATTGCGCAAATTTATTTAGATTTTTCTTAACTAAGAATAGTCGGCGAGTTTAAAGAGGGAGACAGTGCATCACAACCAAATTCAGCCAAGCAGGTTATTACTTATTAATTATCATTGTGTTACAAATTTTACATAATCGGGTTCAAATCATCCGCAGAACTGAAGACGGAATTTGCATTAATCATAGCTGGTCTACAATGTTTTTTCCATAGACAAGGCGTCTACTACAAAATTCTGGTTATACGGTTCAATTTCATAAAACCCTAATGATCTGTAAAGCGACATAGCTTTGGCCATAACTGAACGGCTATTATCGTGTCGCATTTTGGAATAGCCCAATTTCTTTGCCCCAGCTATTACCCGGTCAGCCAAAAGTTTACCCAATCCAATGCCCTGAAAATTGGGGCTTACAAAAAGTCTTTTTATTTCGCAAATATCAATGTCAAGGCATTTTAATGCTGCGGTACCTGCCGCTTCATGGTTTACATAGCTAGTAAGTAGATCCCCCGGGGTGGTTCCCTCCCTGTATTTATCTTTTGCCGGGATGCAATGCCCGCCGGAGCTTTTAGAATACAGGCTCCCGGAACCAAGAAGCGTTATTTCACTGTGGCCGGGAAGAAGCAGATTCCGGGTCAATTCCTGTCCACCCTTGTTCTTTAAAACATGTTTGATGATTTCTTATCAATTTGGGGGTAGATTTGTTGCGTATTTAATTCGTCAATAGTTAATTCCTTACATGCGCATAAGGCTGGCCCTTTTCTTGCTTTGCTGGTATGTTGTTCCGGCTATTTCACAGAGCGGGCCGGCCTATCCCCGGGATTATTTCCGCAACCCATTGGGAATCCCGATGGAATTATCAGCCAATTTCGGCGAACTCAGACCCAATCACTGGCATATGGGACTGGATATCCGGACCCAGGCAAAGGAAAACCTGCCGGTCTATGCCGCTGCACAGGGATATATTGCCAAAATAGGAATACGGCCACAGAGTTTTGGACGTTATATTATCATTAACCACCCAAACGGGCTATCTACTTTATACGGGCATCTCAATGAGTTTTACCCCGAACTTGAGGCCTGGGTCACGGCCCGGCAATATGAGCAGGAATCATGGGCAATAGAACTGGATATACCGAAAGAAAAATTTCCGCTGAGTAAGGGAACCTTTATTGCTTACAGCGGGAATACCGGGGGCTCCCAGGGACCTCATCTGCACTTTGAGATATTTGATACGAAAACCTCCCGGCGACTGAACCCCCTGCTCTTTGGATTCCCGGTAACGGATCATATTGCCCCGGCCCTGGTGAAGCTGGCCTTGTATGACCGGAGCCGTTCCGTGTATGATCAGTCACCCCTGTTTTACTCCCTGAAAAATACAGACAGCGGTTATATCACTACAAAAGTCCCGGTGATTGAAACCGGCTTTTCCAGAACCAGTTTTGCCATCCAGGCCTATGACCGGGTTTCGGGTTCCACCAATCCGAATGGTATTTATTCAGCTACCCTTTACCTCGATAGCCTGCCACAGCTGTCTTTTGTACTGGACAGCCTGGATTATGACGAAACGGTTTATATGAATGCGCAGGTGGATTATAAATACCGGTACAATGGCGGAGGCTGGCTGCAGCATTTATCGGTATTACCGGGAGATGCAGGCCGGGTTTACCAGCGCATGAACGGCAATGGGATTATTACGCTCAGGGACACCCTCCTGCATCGTGTGCGGGTGGATGTTATGGATGCCAATGGAAACCTGGCGCAACTCAATTTCGGGTTTAAATACAATGACAGCCTGGCCCGGCCCGTTTACCGGCAACCGGATGCATTTTATTTTATACCCAATCAGGAAACCATTTTATCCAAACCGGATTTTCAGCTGGATATGTGGCGCAGTAGCCTGTACGATACCGTCAGGTCTTACTATGCCCGCAATAATGCTTCGGTCCCGGCCAACGCCGTCTCCGCCGCTCACCAGGTGAATGATGCGGATATGCCGGTGCATACACCGTTTACCGTTCGGATCAAACCCTTTCGTACCGTGCCGGCAGGCATAGAAAATAAACTGCTGATCCAACGAAGCTACCGCGGCGGCCGCTCTGTACAGAAAGCCAGGGAGGAGAACGGATGGCTGAAAGCAGCGTTTGATGATTTTGGCTATTTCCAGGCCTTCTTTGATACGGTTCCGCCGGAGCTGGAAGAATTGGGCAGGGGGGATACCGTCAACCTGAGTCCCGCCAGCCGGATCCTGTTTTCCCCTTCCGATAATTTCGGAGTCATCCGGGATTTCCGGGCTGAATTAAATGGGAAATGGCTTCGCTTTACCAATGATAAAAGCCGTAACTGGATCTATACCTTCGATGAACGCTGTCCCTACGGAGTACACGAACTGAAAGTGACGGTGGAAGACCTGGTGGGTAATAAGATTACAAAGAGCTGGTGGTTTAAACGGGGGCCGTATACCCCTCCGCCAAAGAAGAAAGCGTTGAAGAAAAGCAGCTCAAAGAAAAAACCGGTCATAAAGAAAAAGACCTCCACAAAGAAGAAAACATAAATATGGTAACACTGAAAGAAGGGGATAAGGCGCCCGCATTTACAGGATTTGACCAGGCGGGTAAAAAAGTTTCATTAAAAGACTTTAAGGGAAAAAAACTGCTGCTCTATTTTTATCCGCAGGACCTGACGCCCACCTGTACCGTGCAGGCCTGCAACCTGCGTGATAACTACGGGTTGCTGAAGAAAAAAGGATTTGAAGTGATCGGGGTGAGCCCGGATGATGCCGTTAAGCACAGGAAATTTGAAGAAAAACATAAACTCCCGTTCACCCTGCTCGCCGATACCACCCATGAAATATTGGAAAAATACGGGGTCTGGGATCAGAAGCAATTATTCGGCCATAAATATATGGGGGTACTCCGCACCAGCTTTGTGATCGATGAGAATGGGGTGATCCTCAAAATATTCACGAAGCCGAAAAGCAAGCAGCATGCGGAAGAGATCCTGGAGGCGATTACCTGATTTGTGTAAGATTACCTTTTCTGATGGTTTAGTTCAATCCCATTCGGGGTTGAGGGACCCCGCAATTTCGTCTAACTCCAACGGGGTTGAACTAATTCGATCTGTTCAAAAAGACCGGATTCTTCTGGCCAGAACAAGCAACCTGTAAACCATTCTTCCCGATTGGTTTTTCTGTACAAAACCATCATCATGAAGAAGTATTTCGCCTTAACAACAGGAATTTTTATGCTCGTTTCTGCCGCTGCGCAGGACAATACCCCGAAAAAGAAAGAGGGAAAGCCCGTACGGGTATTTAATTCCGGCAAAACCATCAATGCCCGTACACCGGAAGTAACCGGAAAGGGAAAGATGGATTTTAATGTAACCCATAATTTCGGGGACCTGGCCGGCAGTAATGGCGGGCTCAAACGTTTTTTCGGCCTGGATAATGCAGCGGATGTGCGGATCGGTTTTCATATTGGTATTGGGGAACATACCGACCTGGTATTTGCGCGGGATAAGGGAGCCAGCCTGGTCCAGCAGAACTATGAGATCGGGATCAAGCAGCAACTGATGCAGCAGATGGAAAATGATCCTTCCCGTCCCCTGTCCATTGCCGTTTATTTCAACAACGTGATTTCTGCCGTTAAAGCGAATAGTTTCCCCGATCAGGACAACAGCTTTAAGAACCCCGGTGACAGGACCAGCAATATACTGCAGCTGATCCTGGCCAAACGATTCGGGAACCTGAGTGTGCAGTTGAACCCCACTTACCTGGCCCGTGGCCATGCCATTTCCTATGATCAGAAAAGCCTTTTTGCCCTGGGAGCTGCCATTAAACTGCCCCTGGTGGCCAACCGGCTCAACCTCGTGGTGGATTATTTTAAGATATTCCGCAACCAGGCCAGCCGGGATTCTTTTAAGCTGAATGATAACATCCGGTTTTATGATCCGCTGGGTATCGGGTTCGAGATCCTGACTTCCGGACATATATTCCGGCTCAATTTTACCAATGCCACGGAAATCCTTGAGAACCGCTTTATTCCGCGCACCGTGACTTCCTGGGGTAAGGGGCAGTTCAGGTGGGGATTTACAATCTCAAGAAAGTTTACTTTGTGGAGGTAGTTACTGAACACTGAGAATTGAACATTCCGTTCCGCTGATATGAAATGCTCAATGTTCGATTCTCAATGCTCCTTTACAAAACCCACTCCAGCTGACCGAAATCGAATTCTTCTTCAATGGCATGTTTAACCAGCAACCTGCCTTCTGGTGTTACCGAAAGGATCAGGGCTTCAAAAAGCCGGTTATCCTTCTTTAGCTTCACCCGCCTGTCCTTTTTATAGAGACAGGATAAATAATCCGTATAAACCGGGCCAAATCCTTTTGTACAGAGCCGGGTGTATTGCTGGTCAAGGCTGGCACAGAGTTCCCGGGCCAGTTCGCAGGGATCAAAATGGGTCCCGGTGATCTGTTTCAGGGATACCGGGTTGGGCAGTTCTTCCGGGAAAATGACCTGGTTAATATTAATTCCGGTACCGATGATGGACCAATCCCAGGAACCTGAGCCGGAAACAATATTTTCGATCAGTATTCCACCTGCCTTTCTGTCCTGCCAATACAGGTCATTGGGCCATTTAATCTTTGTTTCATCCCCGGCATATTTACTGAAAAAATGATGTACAGCTACTGCGGCACAGGCGCTTAATTGAAACTGTTGGGAAACCCGTAAAGTAAGGGGTTTTATCAGGACGCTCAGGGCAATATTGTTGTCTTTTCCTGTAACCCAGCCCTTTCCCCTCTGGCCCTTTCCGGCCAACTGCTCATGGGCAAAAACCGCCGTACCATGAGGGGATATTCCCTGCCTGTCCGGCAGTCCGTCCGCCTGGATCTGCCCGCGGGCATAGTTGTTGGTACTATCAATGGACTGCAGTTCAATGAATGGCGATCCGATGGGAGCAGCGGGAAAGGGTTGTGACAATTAATTGCTATTTTTGACAAAGTAAAGAAGATTATGGTTCGGGGTTTGGCCAGGCAGGAAATTTCTGCTGGTTATTGAAGAAATCCCGTCATAAAAGGACTGCAGCAGGCAGGAAACTATAAACAATAACAATTACCTATTTGGAACAATTGGCATTACTGACCAACCGCAGGAAAAAGGACCCGGCCGAAGGCCGGCCCGGTGCAAAAAGGTTAACGAGGAATTCAAAAATCATCAAAACCATTATTGCTGCTATACAGGAAAAGAAGGGGCAAAATATTGTCTCACTTGACCTGCGGAAAATAAACGAAGCGGTAGCGGATTTTTTTATCATATGCGAAGCAGGCAGCCAGCCACAGATCAGGGCCATTGCTGAACATATACAGGACCAGGTATATGAGAAATGCGTGGAAAAACCGTATCATCACGAAGGATACCACAACCTGCAATGGGTGCTGATTGATTATGTAAATGTGGTGGTGCATGTAATGCAGCCGGAGAATCGGAAATTTTACCGGCTGGAAGAGATGTGGAGTGATGCCGCGGGACAGGAGCACAATGAATAATGTTAAAATCCCCGCCAGCTGCCCTTTTTCCCTGAAAGAATATTAAATAGCAGGAATACTGCAACTTGAATTATGTCACAAGATCAGAATAACAGAAACGAAAGAAGACCCCAGCGTTTTGACAGCAACCGGCCTCCCGGCGGAGAAGACCCAAACCAGTCGCCCCGGAAAGGTCCCCGCTTCAGTATATACTGGGTCTATGCGATCATCTTCGCCGTATTGATCGGGCTGCAATTGTATGGCCCGCTCTCCCCCAATACCATCCAGATCGATCAGAATGCGTTTGAGAACATCCTGAAAAAAGGAGATATCAAAGAATACAAAGTGATCAGCAACCGAAGCCTGGTCCGGGTTACCATTAAAGAGGACAGCCTGAAGAAATATGAATCAGAACTGAAAAAAGGGATCTCCGGTAAAATTGCCAAGGAGGGCCCCCACATGTACCTCAAGATTGTATCCGGTGATTCATTCCAGGACGATATGCGGAAATTTTATTCCGAGAATCCTGCTGTTGAAAAAGTAGGAAAAGCGGATTCGGAAAAAGACTGGTTTGGCGGTATCCTGCAGTTTATCCTGCCGGTTCTGCTGTTTGTGGGAATCTGGATCCTGCTGATGCGTAAAATGGGCGGTGGCGCCGGCAGTGGCGGTGGTCCCGGTGGTATTTTCAGTATTGGTAAATCAAAAGCTACCTTGTTTGATAAAGGCACGAAAGTAAATATCACGTTTGCTGATGTGGCCGGGCTGGATGAAGCCAAAGTGGAAGTGATGGAGATCGTGGATTTTCTCAGGAACCCCAAAAAATACACCAACCTGGGTGGTAAGATACCGAAAGGAGCTTTGCTGATCGGTCCCCCGGGTACCGGTAAAACCTTGCTGGCAAAAGCCGTGGCAGGCGAAGCACAAGTGCCTTTCTTCAGCCTCAGTGGTTCCGATTTTGTGGAAATGTTTGTAGGCGTGGGTGCCAGCCGGGTAAGAGACCTGTTCAAACAAGCCAGGGAAAAAGCTCCCTGTATTATTTTTATAGATGAGATCGATGCCATTGGCCGTGCCCGGGGTAAGAATGCGATGATGAGTAATGACGAAAGAGAGAGCACCCTGAACCAGATGCTGGTCGAAATGGATGGATTTGGTACCGATGTGGGCATTATTGTACTGGCCGCGACCAACCGCCCGGATGTACTCGACTCCGCCCTGCTTCGCCCGGGTCGTTTCGACCGCCAGATCTCCATTGACAAACCGGACCTGAAGGGAAGGGAAGATATTTTTAAAGTGCACCTGAAGCCGATCAAGATCTCCAAAACACTGGATATTCATAAACTGGCGGAGCAGACACCCGGTTTTGCCGGTGCCGATATTGCCAATGTGTGTAATGAAGCCGCGCTGATTGCCGCAAGAAAAAACAAGGAAGCCGTGGATATGTCCGATTTCCAGGATGCGGTGGACCGGGTGATCGGCGGACTGGAGAAAAAGAACAAAATCATTTCTCCCGAGGAGAAAAAGATCATCGCTTACCACGAAGCGGGCCACGCGATCTGCGGCTGGTTCCTGGAGCATGCCTACCCTTTATTGAAAGTGACGATCGTTCCGAGAGGAACGGCCGCCCTTGGATATGCGCAGTACACCCCGAAGGAACAATACCTGTACAATACCGATCAGCTCAGCGACCAGATCTGCATGACACTGGGCGGAAGGGCCAGCGAAGAACTTTTCTTTGGTAAAATTTCCACCGGTGCGCAGAATGACCTGCAGCAGATCACCCGGATCGCTTATTCCATGGTGACCGTTTACGGGATGAACGACAAAGTGGGGAATATCAGTTTTTATGATCCCCAGCAGGAGGCTGCCTTTACCAAACCTTACTCGGATGAAACAGCCCGGATGATCGATGAGGAAGTCAGAAAGCTGATTGATGAGGCCTATGGAAAAACAAAGGAACTGCTGACTTTCCGGAAAGCCGAAGTGGAAAAACTGGCTACGGCCCTGCTGGAACGTGAAGTACTTTTCCAGAGTGATGTGGAGGCCCTGATCGGGAAACGTCCGTATGAAGAAAAAAAATCCCTGGGTGTTGAAGAAGATACGGTTTTTAAGCATTCACCGGGCGAACCCGCTGTTTCCACTGCTACAAAACAGGAAGATAATACGGCCGGCGAACAGTCCGGTAACCTGGGCTGGGCCCCGACTGTGTAAACATTTTGTATGAATATTTCACCTTCAAAAGAAACCATACTAAAAAAAATCCGCGAGGCGTTGAGTCAATCAACGCCTTTGCCTTTTCCGCAAAGTGAAGGAACCGGTACGGTCTATCAACCACTCCGGCAGGAACCGGAAATTGAATTCGCGGAGCAGTTTACCCAGCTACAGGGCAAGTTTATTTATTGTATTAACCGGCAGGAACTCGCTTTTCAATTAGGCAGCCTGGTGCGCAAACAAGACTGGCAGAAAGTATATTGCGTGGAAGATAAACTGATTGAATCGGTGGCACCCCAATTGGAAGGCAGGCTGGTTAAGACCGGTCTCTCCCAATGTGATGTGGCCATTACCGGTTGTGAATACCTGGTGGCCCGGACCGGGTCGGTGGTGATGAGTGCGGCACAGGCCAGTGGACGCAGCGCCAGCGTTTATGCACCCATTCATATTTGTATCGCGTATACCAGCCAGGTGGTATATGACCTGAAAGATGCATTACTGGCAATTAAAGATAAATACGGTAATGAACTTCCCTCCTTCATCACTTTT
>JBBIGW010000134.1:0-10305 GCA_037447355.1 Bacteroidia bacterium
AAAGGTTGGTGGTTCTCCCTCTTGCCTTGGGTTTGTTTTTTACCAGTTGTAAAAGGTATTCTTCGGATTTCGGGGATACCAACGTTAACCCCGGTGCAACCGGGAGTCCCATCCTGGCAGCCCTGCTGACCAATGTGGAAGCTAACCTGTCAGCTTACGCGGGTGGTTCCGGGGCTCCGGGTGTGGCCCGTGGAGGACTGTATTCCCAGTTCTTTTCTGAAACGCAGTACACCGACGTTTCCCTTTATTCACTACCCCAGATCAATTTTGAAGGTGAATATTCCGGAATTTTGTACGACCTGCAGAATATCATCAATACCAACAGCAGCAAGAATATGACCCAGGTGGCCCGTATTCTGAAGTCTTATTTCTTCAGTACCATAACGGACCGCTGGGGAGATGTTCCTTATTCCCAGGCTTTGCAGGGTATCAGTACTCCTGCTTTCGATAAACAGGCTGATATCTATCCCGCACTGATCAGGGAACTGGCAGAAGCTGTTGCAGCTTTTGACAATGCATCTGCAGTTTCTGGTGATGTGGTCTATAATGGAAATGTGGCAAAATGGAAGAAATTTGCCAATTCACTCCGGATGCGCCTGGCCCTGCAGCTGACGAAGAAATTCCCGGCTGCCGGCGCTTATGCAGCAGTACAGTTCAATGCCGCCCTGAATGATGCAGGTGGTTATATTACTGATAATGCGGACAATATGAAAGTGGTTCACCCCGGTGGTAACTTCAAATCTCCCTGGTACAATATGTATGATGGTCGTAAAGACTATGGGGAAAGCGATGTTATGGTCGGGTTAATGTCATCCCTTGGAGATGGCCGCCAGTCTGCTTATGGTACTTCCACCACCGGTGTTCCTTATGGCCGCACCCGGGCCTTTGTGGATCCCTGGACCAGCGCCAATCCCAACTGGGCAAGAATACTCCGGGATGACCTCCGCAATGAAACCGGTTCAGTAATGGTATTATCTGCTGCCGAGACCTTCCTGGCCCGTGCAGAAGCAGCCGACCGTGGCTGGACTGCCGAAAATATGAATACTGTTTACCAGGCTGGTATCAATGCTTCTTTTGCACAATGGGGAATCGCTGCACCCTCCGGTTCTTATTTCACCCAATCAGGTGTGGCCCTGGCCAACCCTGCCGGTACGGCTGCTAATACGAAGAACCTGGCTATTCAGCAGTATATTGCTGCATATCCGGACGGACTGAGAGGCTGGGATATCTGGAGAAGAACCGGTTTCCCGGTACTGACCCCGGCTGTTGACGCCACCAACAGTTCCAAACAAATTCCAAGAAGATATACCTATGGACAGACCTCCTATGGATCTAATACTGCCGCTGTAACGGCTGCTGCAGCCGCGCTCCCGGGTGGTGATACACAGGATTCTAAAATCTGGTGGGATCAGTAATATTTATCATTTTAAAACTAATCAACAATGCAAAAGAAGTTTTCAATATACCACCTGCTGTTTATAGCGCTTGCATTCTCATCCTGTATCAAGAAAGAGGTTACGCCCCTGGCTGACGAGGGAAAGACCTTTATCAAGATCCTGGAAGGACCGGAGAATAAAATATTCCTTTCTCCCTACACAGGAGTTAAACCGGTTTCCCTGTACAGTGTACGCCGGGATGCCAATTCCAGTGCAAGCCTGCAATCAACAGCCCCCATTACCCTGACCCGGGTGGATGGCCTGGTAGACCGCTACAATGCGGACAATGGTACCGATTACGAACAATTACCGGACAGCCTGTACACGCTGGCTTCTTATATATCAAGGAGTGGTAATACCTACACATTTGATATGGTGGCCGGCGATTTCGCCAAGGAGTTTGTCATCAACCTGAATGGTTCCAAATGGGATCTTTCCAAAAAATACGCGCTGGGCTTTGCCCTGACCAGCGTGGGTTCCTCTGCGGCCAAAGCCAGCGGAAGAGACTCTATTATTGCCCTGGTCTCTGTTAAAAACAAGTACGATGGTGTTTATAAAGTAACCGGCAGCATGCTGGATATTACCAATGCACTCTTTGTGGGTACCTACCCGCTGGAATGGGAATTACAGACTTCCGGCGCGAACAGCTGTACGGTGGTGGATAATGTGTACCTGGGTATCCCCGGTCACGTATTCAATTCCGTTGGCGATCCGACCGATCCTAACACATACTACGGTTCTTTTGGCCTGGTGGTGAACTTTGACCTGGCTACGGATGCCGTTACCAGTGTGGTGAACTATTACGGACAACCGGCAGGTAATACCCGTAGCGCGCTACTGGATCCCAGTGGTGCCAACCGCTATGATGCCAGTTCCAAGACAATCGACATCAAATACATTATGAAACAGCCGAGTGTGGTTGCGGCTGCCCCGAATTACCGGGTATATTTTGATGAGCAATGGTCTTTCTTAAGGGCCAGGTAATTGTTGAAATGAACAAATTAAACAAGGGCTGCAATTTTGCAGCCCTTGTTGTTTTTTGGAATACTTTTGCAGGATTAGTCACACACAATACAAACGTCATGGATGCCAAACAACCCGAGAACCAGTTGAATATTGAGATATCCGAAGAAATAGCCGAGGGTACCTATGCCAACCTGGCGATCATTACCCATTCACATGCGGAATTTGTGGTGGACTTCGTGAATGTAATGCCGGGCACCCCCAAAAGCAAAGTAAAATCCCGGATCATTCTTACCCCGCAGCATGCCAAAAGACTGATGAAGGCACTCACCGAGAATATACATAAGTACGAATCAGTAAACGGGGCTATTAAGGACCTGGAAGAAATTCAATTACCACTGAATTTCGGGGGACCGACGGCGCAGGCCTGATTAGTCGGTAGACGGTAGCCTGTAGTCCCTGCTGTTTAGGTACTGGATACCGCATTTATCTGAATTTTTCAGGATTGTTTATCATAAAAGCAATTAGTTTACCTATTTCCTCATTTAAAAATGAAAGAGGGGTATGTAATTCGATCGGCAGGTAATTGCAATCTTTTGAAAAATCGAGCCAAACCTGGGTTTCAGTATTTTCAGTTTCTGCGTCATTCTGTTTGCTGATAAAGTAATCTTTAAATCGTCTGCGGCGATATGCTTCAGCCAGATTCGAGCAGACTGACCGGGATGAACGACGTATCTGGTCAATCAGCGAATATTTTTCTTCCGCTGGAAACTGCTTTGTAATCTGAAAAATTTTCATTGCCGGTTCATAAGCTTTTTTATACGCGATTAATTCTTTATAGTGTCCCATTTTAATGGTTTAGTTCTACCCCTGCTGTGCCTCTTTTCCCGTTTGTATTAAATTCCAGGCGGATCTGCCTGAACTAATCTGCATTTACGTGACTTTTCATTTTGTGTTTTTTGTTTCGCAAAACACGCCGACTACGGATTACCGACTACCGGCTACCGACTATATAAGTCCTTCATCCGCGAAACTGTAATACCCGTCCTCACTTACAATGATATGGTCCAGGATATTGATGTCGAAAAAACCGGCGGCTTCCTTTATTTTAAAGGTCAGCTGTTCGTCGGCCCGGCTGGGTTTCAGGCTGCCGGAAGGGTGGTTGTGACAAAGGATCAGGCTTACGGCATCCTGCTCCAGGGCCTTGCGGAGGATGATCCGGGGATCGGCTATCGTGCCGCTGATGCCGCCCTCGCTGACCACTTCAAAATGTTTGATCTTATTGGCCCGGTTGAGGTAAAGTACGGCAAAAACCTCATGCCGGTAGTCCCTGAATTTGACCTGTAAGAGGCGGGCAATGTCCTGGCTGGCCCTCACGATTTCCCGTTCAAATGGGGCAGCTGTCTGCCGGCGTCGTCCCAATTCCATTGAGGCGGCGATTGTAACAGCTTTTGCTTCCCCGATCCCCTTGATTTTCATCAGTTCTTTGACCGATAATTTGCCTAATTCGGCCAGGTTATCTTTCCCCAGTTTGAGTATCTCTTTGGCCAGGTCGACGGCTGATTTCTGCCGGTTCCCGTTTTGAATCAGGATGGCCAGCAGCTCCGAATTGCTGAGGTTTTCTGCACCTGTATATAGTAATTTTTCCCGGGGCCTGTCGTCTTTTGCCCATTCCTTAATTGAGTACTTGTGCTCTTGCATGAAACAACGTTAGATAATAATTTTATCCCTGTCAATACCACTTTGCGGTAGTTGTTACAAGCCCGTTCGATATCCACTCTATGAAGATCATTAAAATCTGATGTTTATGAAAACCAAGACCTTTACATCCATGGGTTCTTTACACCCGGTGATTTTCTTTGTAGTCGTTTATGTAGTGGCTTTGCTGCTGTCTGTTTTTATCTGTTCCTCCCTTTTTTACACATTTAATGGTTCTTCCCGTGGTACCGGGCGATTAGAGAACATGAAGGAAACAGCTCCGGCAGGGGGAACGGTTGTGACTGCCAGCACTCTGGCCCTGCAGCGCTAATCCCTGTTCCTGGTCAATATTTTTTGAACCGGCTGGCGGTGAATGCGGTGAGATTAATATCTTCGCCGCACATTCTCCCGACATGCAATACGCTAAAATCTTTGCCGGTACCGGCTCCCAACACCTGGCCGAACAAATTTGTAAAAGATACGGAACCAAACTGGGTAAGGTCAATATCCAGCGGTTCAGTGACGGCGAAATCAGCCCGATCTTCCTCGAAAGTGTCAGGGGCGATTATGTTTTCCTGGTACAAAGCACGTTTTCCCCGGCTGAGAACCTGATGGAGCTGCTCCTGATGATTGATGCAGCCCGGAGAGCTTCAGCCTATAAGGTCATTGCCGTTATTCCCTATTACGGCTATGCCCGGCAGGACCGGAAGGATCGTCCCCGGGTGGCAATAGGCAGTAAGTTGGTTGCCAATATGTTAGTAGCTGCAGGTGCCGACAGGGTGATCACGATGGATCTGCACGCACCCCAGATTCAGGGCTATTTCGACATCCCGGTGGACCACCTGGACAGCCACGCAGTTTTTATCCCTTATATTGAGAGTCTGAAGCTGGAAAACCTTACCTTTGCGGCCCCTGATGTGGGAGCAACAAACCGGATCCGGGAGATTGCCAGCTATTTCAACGCGGAAATGGTGATTTGCGATAAACACCGTAAGCGGGCCAACGAAATCGCCAGCATGGTGGTGATCGGGGATGTGACGGACAGGGATGTGGTGATTATTGATGATATCTGTGACACCGGTGGCACCCTGTCAAAAAGTGCCGGCCTTTTGAAGGAAAAAGGGGCCAGGACGGTACGGGCACTGATTACGCACCCGGTATTGAGCGGTAAAGCGTATGAGAACATTGAAAACAGTGTACTGGAGGAACTGGTGGTTTGTGATACGATACCGGTAAAAAAAGAAGCCGGTAAGATTAAGGTACTGAGTGTGGCTGAACTGTTCGCCGTAGCGATCCGGAACGCCTACGAGAACAAGAGCATCACCAGCCTGTTTGTGCATTCGCAGCGAAGAGATAAGTAAACAATTAAACAGTTATAAAAATGAAGACAATTACAATCGAAGGACAACTGAGGACCGGATTCGGCAAAAGCGCCACCCGACAACTCCGCTCTCAGGACCAGGTGCCAGGTGTAATTTATGGCGGCTCACAGGAGATCAATTTCTACGCTCCGGTTGCAGCTTTCAAAAATTTTGTTTATACACCCAGTTTCCAGATCGCTGAAGTAGTACTGGACGGTAAGACCTACCGTACCATTCTGAAAGACCTGCAGTTTGATAAAGTGGATGACAAACTGATCCATATCGACCTGCTGGAACTGGTGGAAGATAAAAAGGTGATCGCGGATATCCCGCTGAAATTCGTGGGAGCGTCTGTTGGGGTAAAAGACGGCGGTAAGCTGGTTACCAAGATGAAGTCCCTGAAGATTAAAACGTATCCCAAATACCTGAAAGAACAAATTGAAGTGCCGATCGATAACCTGGAGCTGAATGGAAATATCCGGGTGGAAGATGTAAAGGAGGAACATTATGAGATCCTGAACTCCCCCCGTATTCCGATCGCATCCGTGGTGCTGACCCGTCAGCTGAAACAGGAAGAAGCGGCTGCCCCTGCCGCTGGTGCTGCCCCCGCTGCTGCTGCTGCCCCGGCTGCCGCTGCTAAAAAATAAGGCATTCCACGTATATTACAGACCCGTATCATACGATGCGGGTTTTTTATTGGCTATAACCGATATTTGAAACAGTAATTGACATGAAATACTTAATTGCCGGATTGGGGAACAGCGGAGCCGAATATGCCCATACCCGCCATAATATTGGCTTCGACGTGGTGAATGCCTTTGTGCAAAGACACCAGGGGCAGTTCCGGACCGACCGCCTGGCTTATGTGGCTGATATTAAATGGAAGGGAAAGTCCTTTATCTGCATATGTCCGACCACTTATATGAACCTGAGCGGGAAAGCTGTAAAATACTGGATGGAGAAGGAAAAAATACCCCTGGAGCGGGTCCTGGTGATCGTGGACGACCTGGCCCTTCCCCTGAGTAAGCTCCGGCTCAAGCCCTCGGGCAGTGATGCCGGTCACAACGGGCTCAAAAGCCTGCAGGAAACCCTTGGAACAAAGGAATATGCCAGGCTCCGGTTTGGGATCGGGAACGATTACCCGAAGGGCTTGCAGGCGGATTTCGTGCTGGGTAAATGGAAAAAGGAGGAGGAGCCGCTGGTGAAACTGAAGATTGAAAAGGCGGCCGGGCTGGTTGAAATCTTTGCTGTACAGGGCCTGACGGCCGCTATGAACCAGGTAAATAATAAAGAGTTTTCATTATGAGAAATCGAATGGAATCCTTACTTTAGCAATCCTGACCTCTCCCCGGAAGGCACCTGATTGGCAGTTCTTAATTACACCCGGGGAAATCCAATATACATATTGATTACCACTGAATATACGGGATGGAATGCCCCGAAAGGGTATCCGGTATATTTAATAAAAATGTTACTTCCAGTTATGAAAATTTTCTGTGTCGGCCGAAATTATGTGGCACACGCCAAAGAACTCGGAAACGAAGTGCCTGATGAGCCTGTGATTTTTATGAAGCCCAAAAGCGCTTTATTGCAACCGCATACCCCGTTTTATTACCCGGAGTTCACCAATGAACTTCATTATGAATGTGAACTGGTGCTGCGGATCAGCAAGAACGGAAAATATATCCAGGAGAAATTCGCTTCCAAATATTATGATGCGATCACTGCCGGGATTGATTTCACCGCCCGGGATATTCAAAATGAATTAAAAGAAAAAGGACTGCCTTGGGAAAAAGCAAAAGCCTGGGACAATTCCGCTGTTATCGGCAAATGGGTGCCCCTGGCCAGCATGAAAAACAAAAAAGAAATTAATTTCTGCCTGTATAAGAATAAGGAACTGGTTCAGCAGGGGAATACGGCTAACATGATCCATAATTTCGACAAGATCATATCATATATTTCAAATTATTTTTCCGTGAACATCGGGGATATCGTTTTCACAGGAACTCCTGCGGGTGTGGGTGAAGTAGTGGTGGGTGATGAACTGGAAGGTTTCATGGAGGATGACAGTATGTTCTCCCTGGAAGTGAAATAGCGGGCAAACTGATTGTAGTCTTTCAAAGGAAAACCATAACCAACTGCGATTCGTACGGGGCTGTATCAAAAGGAGGTACAGCCCTTATTTTTTCTGAACCGCTTTGTCTTACATTTGTTTGGTAATGCTTGCTGCACATGACTGACTTATCCATCCTGCTCAGGGCTTATCGCCTGATGAGCCAGACCTGCGCTATGGCCCGTCTCTATGAGGCCAACCGGGCCGTTTGTAAATATGTCCACTCCACTTCGAGGGGACATGAAGCGATCCAGCTGGCCGCGGCTTTCCAGTTACAGCCCCAGGATTTTGTAAGTCCCTATTACCGGGACGAAAGTATGCTGCAGGGGCTTGGTTTTACCCCCTGTGAACAAATGCTCCAATTGCTGGCCAAAGGGGGAGATATTTTTACAGGGGGCCGTGAATATTATTCCCATCCCAATTACAGGGGGGATGACAAACCCCTGATCATCCACCAGAGCAGCGCCACGGGGATGCAGGCAATTCCCACAACCGGCATCGCGCAGGGGATCCGCTACTGGGAAAAATCAGACCCTTCCCGTCTGAAAAAGGGTCCCAGCGGGGAAGCGCCCATTGTACTTTGTTCCATGGGGGATGCCAGCGTCACCGAAGGGGAAGTGAGTGAAGCGATGCAGTTCGCCGTACTAAAACAATTGCCCATCATCTATCTTGTGCAGGATAATAACTGGGGGATCAGCGTATCCGCCGGTGAGGCCCGCTCCATGAATGCTTATGAATACGTGGCCGGCTTTAAAGGCATGAACAGGGTCCAGGTGGACGGCAGCGATTTTGAAGCCTCGTACCGGGTGATGAGAGAGGTTTGTGATTTTGTGCGTACGGACCGGAAGCCCGTCCTCGTGCATGCGGAAACACCACTGCTGGGTCATCACACGAGCGGGGTACGGAAAGATTTTTACCGCAGCCAGGTGGATTGGGAAAAGCATGAAAAAAATGATCCCATTCCCAAACTGAGAAAAAAACTGGTGGAAAGAGGAGTGACAGAAGACGAGCTGTTGCAAATAGAGAAAGAAGCAGCTGAAAGAGTGATGGCTGATTTCGATAAAGCGGTTGCCGCTCCTGAACCCGATCCGTCCTCGGTTGCAGATCATGTATTTGTGCCCACTGCAATTACTGCTGAACAGGGGGAGCGCAGTCCCGCCAAAGCCGAAAAAGTACTGATGGTGGATGCGGCGCTCTATGCGATCCGGGAGCTGATGGAGGACAATCCCGATATGATTTTATACGGCCAGGATGTGGGCAAACGTCTTGGCGGTGTATTCCGGGAAGCGGCCACCCTGGCAGAACAATTCGGGGAACACCGGGTCTTCAATACAGCCATTCAGGAAGCATATATCGTGGGCTCTACTGTGGGATTGAACGCAGTGGGAATCAAACCGGTTGTGGAAGTACAGTTTGCTGATTATATCTATCCCGGGTTCAACCAGCTGGTCACAGAGATCTCTAAAAGTTGTTACCTCACTTGTGGCAAATTTCCGGTCTCCATGGTGTTGCGGGTGCCCATTGGCGCCTATGGGGGCGGGGGACCGTATCACAGTGGCAGTGTGGAAACGACTGTATTATCCATAAAAGGGATTAAGGTCGTGTATCCTTCCAATGCCGCCGATATGAAGGGCCTGATGAAAGCGGCTTTTCATGATGGTAACCCGGTGGTGATCCTGGAACATAAAGGCCTTTACTGGAGTAAAGTGCCGGGTACAGAGGAGGCGAAGACGCCTGAACCGTCCCGGGATTATAGGATACCACTGGGAAAGGCCAGTATCCTGCTGGAGGCATCTGAAGATGCGATGGCCAGCGGAGAAAGCTGCCTGGTCATTACTTATGGAATGGGCGTGTACTGGGCTAAAGCGGCAGCAAAACAATTTAAACAGCAGGTTGAAGTGATGGACTTGCGGACCTTATACCCGCTTGACGAAGAATTGATTTTTGAACGGGTGAACGTGCATGGCAAATGCCTTATCCTGACCGAGGAGCAGCAAAATGATTCCTTCGCGGAAGCACTGGCCGGACGGATTTCGCATCATTGTTTTAAGAGCCTGGATGCACCGGTAGAGGTACTGGGTGCCCTGAACCTGCCGGCGGTGCCGATGAATACCGGTTTGGAAAAAGCGATGTTACCGGATGCGGAGAAACTGGCAGAGCGGTTGCGGAAATTGCTGGGGGAGTAGGGGTTAGTCGGTAGTCTGTAGTCGGTAGTCCTTAGTCGTTGACCACGAACCTTTAATTATGAATCGATTTTATCCGCTGTGCGGATATCCTGCTGCACCGGAATGTTTCAGCACTTACATGACACATAGCGCGCATGCACAGCCCACATTGGGTTATAAACAACTATTACTTCAGGTCGAGTTTAATCTGCAATTCCTCAAACTGCTTCTCATCAATCGTGGACGGTGCATCCAGCATCACATCGCGTCCTGAATTGTTTTTCGGGAAGGCGATGAAGTCACGGATGCCTTCACTGCCTCCAAGAATGGAGCAGAGCCTGTCGAAACCGAAGGCGATACCACCATGCGGGGGGGCACCGTATTCAAAAGCACCCAGTAAGAAGCCGAATTTATGTTGTTGTTCTTCCTTGTCCATCCCCAGGGCCGCAAACATTTTTTCCTGCAGTTCCCGCTGGAAGATCCGGATGGAACCCCCGCCGATCTCGTTTCCGTTGAGTACCATGTCATAGGCATTGGCCTTGATATTGGCATAGGGGTGGTCCAGGTAT
>JBBIGW010000135.1:0-10279 GCA_037447355.1 Bacteroidia bacterium
ACATTGACTCATTGATCCATAGGCACATTGGCTAATTGACCCATTGATTCATCGGCTAATTAACTAATTCCAACCCCCACTCCCTTCCCTTTTTCACCGCCGGCACCCCTTCTGTAATCCATTTCGGCGGTTTCTCCCCTTTCAGTAGCCAGTCAAAGTATTGCTGTTCGCGGATAGAAATATCTTTTTGATTTTTTCTTTCCCGGAGATTATGTCCTTCCCCGTTGTAGTTGAGCATCCAGACCTGTTTACCCAATCTGCGCATGGCCGTAAAAAGTTCTATGCCCTGGTACCAGGGAACGGCCCCGTCGGCATCATTGGCCATGATCACCAGTGGTGTCTTTACCTTCGGCAGGTGGAATAAAGGAGAGTTCTCCATATAGAGTTCAGGCTTTTCCCATAATGTTGCACCAATCCGGCTCTGCGATTTCTCATACTGGAACTGCCGGTTCAGGCCGCTTTCCCAACGGATGCCGCCATAAGCACTGGTCATATTGGCTACAGGAGCCCCCGCCCAGGCCGCTTTGAACATATTCGTCATTGTCACCAGCTGGGCCACCTGGATACCTCCCCAGCTCTGTCCCTGGATGCCGATATTCTTTGCATCGATCCATTTCTGCTTTGCCAGCTGTTGCGCCGCACTTACTACATAATCATAACAACTTTTGGCCGGGTGACCGGTCGTATAATGAATATCGGGGGAGAATACCACATAACCACGACTAACAAAGAAGGAAATATTCAACCGGCTGCCGGTAGGAGAAGGCGGAATATAGCTATGTAAGGTATTGGAGTGCGTTTCGTAGAAATAAAGAAGCAGCGGGTACTTTTTGGCCGGATCAAAATTCTCCGGCTTGTACAAAACGCCTTCAGCCATTTTACCATTAAAGGCTTTCCATTTGTAGAGTTCAGCACTGCCCCAGTTATAGTCTTGCTGCCGGGGGTTAAGGAATGAAAGCTGAATTGATGTTTCCCTTCTGTTCATCGAGCCATCAGAACCCTGGATCGCAAAAAGCCCGTTGTCAAAATAGAGGTCCGGGGAATGAATATAGCTTTCTTTTGTATAAATCAGTCCCGGGGCGTTCACTGCTTTTACAACAGGACCGACAGCATAAGGCCCACTGAACTGTGTATAGAGTAAAGGCGCCCCATCACCCAGATTTGCAGTACGGATACCCGAATTTTTACTTACTTCATTTAAAAACCGGAATGAAACCGCTTGTTTGTTTTTCAGGAATAATTCATCCGGATCAAGCCGTAAATAACGGTACGCATCTTTTAGTGCCCTGCCTGTCTTTGTAACATTCACTACCGCCGCATGTCCCCCTGGCGACAACCTCCATACATCATACCGGTCATATACATAAACCGCACTGTCTCCTTCCTGCCACCCCATTATCCCATACGGAGGCGGGTCTTCCGGTGTATCATTATCCTCGTTCCAGAGCGGGAACCTGATCTGCTGCGATATGTTACGTATGGTGCTCCCATCCCAGGCAAAATAATGCCGGGCCCTGCTGTCGTACCACATGATATACTTACCCGCCGGGGAAATATATTGGGGTGTAATAAGCCCCTGCAGGTCACTCTTCACCAGTTTCCTGGTGCCGTCATTAACATTGATCGCGTAAATATCCTTCTTCGTACGGCCGGTCCACTGGGCTTCCACCCTTTTGCCAAAGTCAGTAACCCCCACGAACTGGTCGCCATCCCCTTCACCGGTCTGGTAAACGGTGGGCAGTTCTTCGGAACCCAGTTGTTTCAGTTCTTTTTTATCCAGGTGATACACGGCCAGGTAACTGGTCTGCAGCAAACGCTGAAGATTGAACAATTGCTGGGGCTGGAGATAATCATCTTTATAATGCCAGATATCGAGTTTTACCAGGTCCGTTTCCACCAGCGTGGTATCTTTTGGCGGCTGGATCGGTGCCGTACCAAAGAAAAGGCGCCTGCCGCTCTTGCTGAAACTGACCGCGCCGAATTCACTGATGGTCATACCCAGTTTCATCCCGACCGTACTTTTATCCGCCAGCAATACCGCACTGTCCATCCCGGTCTTATAATACCAGATCCTGTAAAACTTCTGCAGTTCCTTCGGGCGGGCATCCCTTTCGGCGATAAAGGCCAGTTGTTCCCCGTCTTCCGAGAAACTGAAGTTTTTAAATTCGTTGCCTCCCCTGCTCAATACAATGGCTTTTGCCGTAGTCAGGTCATACAAAGTCACCATGGGCTTGCTCAGCGAATCTTTCGGATTCTTTGCCTGTTCAATCAACAGCCTGCCACCTTTCCTGCTGAAATAATATTCGACCACATTGGAGAAGGTCTTCTCCTGTCCACCTAACAGGTTCCTTACCACAAGATCTGTACCGGCATCAGCAGTTATTCCACCGGGTTCGTCACCCTCAGCATCTTCGTACCCCGTGTTTACATCCTGTCCGTCCCGGGATTTTTTCTTTTTTTGAGGAATGGACCGGATGACCTGTTGCAACGAATCAATGACCTTACTCAGACTGTCCGAAATTTTCTTATCCGGGGAGCCGGGGCTCTTTACTACGGGCTCTTTTTTCTCTACTGCTTTTTCCAGTTGATACGCCACCCAGCCAGCCTCTTTCTCCGGGGTTTTATAACTTTTTACCCGGGCCAGCTTCCAAATACTGTCCTTGCCCAGTTCTGCAATCGCCAATGAGTCCTTCGGCAGTTCCTCCGGTTTCTTCTTTTTGATCTTAGCTTCACGAGTATCCGTAAACAGTGGTTTGATCCGGAAGATCACAAAACGGCTGTCTTCGGTGATCTCCGCATTGTACCCACGGGGAATGGTCCTCCTATAGGTAGTATCAGTTGACTGGATGACGAGCTCATTGTCGCCCTCCTGCGGGTCAATGGAATAAACCATCCATCGGCCATCATTACTGATCATGCGTTCCCCGATCCGTTGCCAGCTGTCATATACGGTATGGTCAAGTGGTTTTTTTTGTGCGGAAACTGTCAGCCCCAGGAAGAACAGGGCCGGCAGAATATTGGCAGTTTTTCCCATAATAAAAGAAATGGTTGGCAACAAGTTAATTCAAACAGGTCAATTAGAAAGCAGATTTACAACAGTAAATCCACAGGCGATAAATATTTTGGCGCTCCGGTCCCCGGGCCCGGTATTCAGTCACCCGGTTTTACCACAGTTGTATTGTGGATGAGTTTTCGCTCCACACGGATCAGGATGATGATATGGATGATCAGTGCAGCGGCAATGACAGCAAAACCGGTATAGAACCATTTGCCCAGGTATTTGTTTTCATGGTACACCGCAAAGGCCAGCAGGATTCCATAGACGGGCTCAAGGTTATAGGTCAGGTTGACCGTGAAAGCAGAAAGACGTTTCAGCGCATTCGCGGAAAGCTGAAAAGCGATCACGGAACAGAACCAGGACAATACCAGTAACCAGGCAGTATCCTCCCGGCCGGGAATAAAATGCTCCACCGGGAATTTTTGCAGGTAAAAAGGCAGGAGCACCGATAAGGCGAGCAGTCCCCCGGTTTGTTGCCAGGTAAGCAGGGTCTCCACATTCACCCGCTTCAGGAACTCCCGGTTATAGATCGGGAAAAGAGCGGCCAGTACCGCTGAAACCAGGCCAACCAGGATCCCGGTTTTGAATTGCGTGTCAAAATGGAATATGATATAGATCCCGCTGAGCGTTACTCCGCCCAGTAATAATTCCACCCAGTTGATCTTCTTCTTCAGGATCAGCGGTTCAAACAAAGCGGTAAAAAAGCTGATCGCGGAAAAACAAACCAGGGCCACCGATACATTGGCGTATTTAATCGCCCCATAAAAAGTTACCCAGTGCAGGGCGGCGATAAACCCCACCCCCATGATTTTGAGACGGTCGGCAGCTGAAATTGCATGCAGTTTCTTCAGCAGGGAAAAGAGGACCCACATGGTCAGCGAGGTAAAGAGCAGGCGGTACCAAACGATCATGCCTTCATTCAGGCTGATCAGCCGGCCCAGGATTCCCGTGAACCCCGCCAGGAATACAGCGGCATGTAACCGGAGAAAGGCCTTTTTCATTGACCTGCAAACTAACAAATATCAGGTTAACTAACTTTTGACCTGTCAGAAATTAGTGGCGGGCTATGAGCTACGAGGCGAGACTGATCGTTCCTGGATAAATCCGGGTATCAAGGTTCAGGTAACTCCTGAAAGCGCATTTTAAACGTAAACAGTCACAAAAAATGGCTGAAGGGCGAATTACTGTTCTGTATTGGCCAGCACTTTGCCGGGAGACGGAGTGCTTTCAGGCTCTGTATTCTTAACCCGTTTGCGGTAATTTTTAAAAAGGCTGTGCCAGCGGAGATTGAGCACCCCGATCACACCTTCTTTGATGATTCCTTTGTTCATCTTGGACGTGCCATACGTGCGGTCCTGGAAGATGATGGGCACTTCTTTTATTTTGAAACCGAGTTTCCAGGCTGCGAATTTCATTTCAATCTGGAAGGCATACCCCACAAAACGGATCGCATCCAGGTTGATCGTCTCCAGTACTTCTTTTTTATAACACATGAAACCGGCTGTGGGATCTTTTACCGGCATCCAGGTGATCAAGCGGGTGTACATAGATCCTCCTTTGGACAGGGCGATCCGGTTAGCGGGCCAGTTGACCACACCTCCCCCTTTGGTGTAGCGGGAACCAATGGCCACGTCGGCCCCCTCATTCCTGCAGGCATGGTATAACCGGGGCAGGTCATTGGGATTGTGAGAGAAGTCGGCATCCATTTCGAAGATATAGCCGTAATTCCGGGCGATAGCCCATTTGAACCCGTGGATATAAGCCGTACCGAGTCCCAGCTTTCCTTTCCGTTCCTCGATAAACAACTGCCCGGGGAATTTCGGCTGCAGGTCCTTTACAATCTGTGCGGTTCCGTCGGGAGAACCGTCATCAATAACCAGCACATGGAAATCATCCTGCATATTAAAAACAGCATGCAGGATACTGGCGATATTTTCTTTCTCATTGTAAGTTGGTATGACGACAAGTTTTTCCACGCCCGGTCAATAATATTTATGTGCCTAAAATACGATAATCAGCAAAGAATCCCCTGTTAAAATTTGCACAGCAACAGGGCTTGTTATCCCTTTTTAAGCAGGGTTCTTGTATAGATCTCTGTCAGTTTTTGCTTGGTATGCTGGGGAAAATCCCCCTTCATCATCCAGTCATAGTACTGGGGTTCCGCTTTCAGCACATCGGCCACCGGTCTGCCCTTGAATTTCCCGAAATTGAAAACCTCGATCCCGTTCTCCATAACGAAGCGACGGGCAAAATCCACCACCTGGTCTTCGCCGATCACTTTCAGGATCGAATCCACGGTACTGCCCAGTTCCGCATACCGCTCCAGTTGTGCTTCCAGGATCTCATGGGTGGCACTGGCATCCACTTCAGCACTGTGGGCTCCGTCCAGGGTTTTACTGCAATAAAATTTATATGCTGCCCCGAGGGTCCGTGGTTCCATTTTATGGAAAATATTCTGCACATCCAGCAGTTTCCGGTTCTTCATATCAAACTCCACCTGGGCCCGGAGGAATTCCTCCATCAGCAGGGGGATATCAAAGCGGTTGGAATTATACCCGGCAAAATCACAACCATCCAGCATTTGTTTCAGTTCCTGCGCCACCTGTTTAAAAAGCGGGGCATCCTTCACCATTTCATCCGTGATCCCGTGCACATCGCTGGAGGCCTTGGGGATCGGGATACCCGGGTTGATCAGTTTCCGTTTTACACTCCGGGTCCCGTCGGTAAGGATCTTAACAATCGCGATCTCCACAATACGGTCCGTTCCCAGGTTCACCCCGGTGGTTTCCAGGTCAATAAAAGCTAAGGGTTTTTTCAGTTGCAGCATCAGGGTCTAATTTCAGTTTTAAGAGGCGGTAAAGGTAACTCTGCAAAATGAAATTTAAGTAAAAATCAGGGATTACCCATAGAAAACCAGTCATTTACCGGGGAAAAAGCAGTTGTTTCCCTGATAAATGTCACTTGAAAAATTGCGTTTTGGGGTTATCTTTGCCGGTACAAAATAAACAGGCTGATTAATCGTTTATCCACCAAATATCCATTGTATGAAAAATAGATTCCTTCTCGTTCTGGCCACCCTGGCGCTGATCGTACTGGTTTCATCCTGCGCCTCCCAGAAATACGGATGCCCCGGCAACCCCCAGGCCAACTATAAATTCAGGGGATAATCTTTTTACAATATGAACTGGACCGATTTGCGTACCCACCAGCAACTGGTTGAAATTATCGCGCTATCCCACCAACGCCCGCAGGTTATCTTTAAACACAGCACCCGTTGTACTACCAGCAGCATTGCACTGACCCGGCTGAAAAAGGCCGGCAGCCTGGAGGGAGCTGATTTCTATTACCTGGACCTGCTCGCTTTCCGGGAATTATCCGGGCAGGTTGCCGGTACATTCCGGGTGGTCCATGAATCCCTCCAGTTGCTGCTGATCAGAAACGGGGAATGTACATACGAAGAAAGTCACCTCGGCATCACCCCCGTTGAACTGCAGGAACAGATCAATCTTGCAGTTTCATAATGAATGTTCGTTTTTAACCCTTTGATTTTTATCAGCTAAAAATGGCGCCGGCGGAGGGATCAATCAAAATATTCCTTATTTTTGCCTCGCAATGAGAAATCATACACATAATCATCATCATCACTTACCCGCGAAGGGGTAGGCCGGTATTTATTATGTGTCAACATAGTTCAGGGGCTTACTTCAGGTAGGCCCCTTTTATTTTAAACAGTCGATATGAATGAGACATTAAAAATTGCTGTACAGAAATCAGGACGCCTGTATGAAGGTTCCATGAAACTCCTGAAAGAATGCGGCATCGAAGTAAGCAACGGCAATAACCAGCTGCGGGTGCAGGCCGCCAATTTCCCGGTGGAGATCTTCTTTCTGCGGGACGATGATATTCCCGAATATGTCCAGGACGCGGTGGCTGATATTGGATTTGTCGGGGAGAACGTAGTCTACGAAAAAAACAAGCAGGTGGCAATCCTGGAGAAACTGGGTTTTGGCAAATGCCGCCTCTCCCTGGCCATTCCCAGGAATGGTTCCCTGCAAACACTGGCGGACCTGAACGGTCTGCGGATCGCGACCAGTTACCCGGGTATTCTCAGTAATTACCTGCGGGTGAAAAATATCAATGCCTCCATCCATGAGATCAGCGGTTCCGTGGAGATCGCCCCCCGGATCGGGCTGGCAGATGCCATCTGCGACCTGGTGAGTTCCGGCAGTACCCTGTTTACCAATGAGCTGAAGGAACTGGAAACGATCCTTCAATCCGAAGCCGTGCTGATCAGCAATAACCAGCTTTCCACGGGGAAAAAAATCATTCTTGAAAGTTTATTGTTCCGGATCCGCTCGGTAAAAAAAGCGAAGAACAATAAATATGTGCTGCTCAATGCCCCGAATGATAAACTGGATACCATTTGCAGCCTGTTGCCCGGTATGCGGAGCCCGACCATCCTGCCCCTGGCCGAACCAGGCTGGAGTTCCGTACACTCCGTGATCAGCGAAGGCGACTTCTGGAATATCATAGAGAAATTAAAAGCCAACGGGGCGCAGGGCATCCTGATTATACCCATTGAAAAGATGATTATATGATGCAACAGTTCACATATCCGCCCAGGGAGACCTGGGATAAACTGGTTCAGCGGCCGGTGGCGGATTATTCCTCACTGGAAAAATCGGTCCGCAAAATATTGAAGAAAGTAAAGGAAACCGGGGACCGGGCGGTCCGCAAATACAGCCGGGAGTTCGATGGGGTGCAACTGAAAAAAATCCAGGTCAGCGAGAAAGAAATAAAAAAAGCGGCTGACCTGTTGCCGGAAGAACTCAAACAGGCCATCCTTACAGCGAAAAAAAATATCGAAATCTTTCACCGCACTCAGACAGACGAGGTAAAAAAAACCGAGACCCTGCCGGGTGTTCTTTGCTGGAGACAATCTTCCCCCATTGAAAAAGTAGGTTTGTATATCCCGGGGGGGACAGCACCATTATTCTCCACCGTGCTCATGCTGGCCCTGCCTGCCCGGATCGCCGGTTGTAAAGAGATCGTTCTCTGCACGCCCCCGGCAAAGGATGGCAGTATTCACCCTGCCATATTATTTGCGGCAGCCGCCTGTGGAGTGACTAAGATCTTTAAAGCCGGTGGGGTGCAGGCCATCGGGGCCATGGCATACGGAACAGACAGTATTCCCCGTGTTTTAAAAATATTCGGACCGGGTAATCAATATGTCACCCTGGCCAAACAACTGGTTCAGCAGGAAGGCATCGCTATTGATATGCCGGCCGGCCCTTCGGAAGTACTGGTGATCGCGGATGACAGCGCGGTACCCGCATTTGTAGCCGCAGATCTTCTGTCCCAGGCCGAACACGGCGCCGATTCACAGGTGATCCTGGTGACAACTTCCACCACCCTCGTTACTGCGGCAGAAAAGGAAATAAAAATTCAACTGGAAAAACTAACCCGAAAATCCATTGCCCGGAAAGCACTGGCCCACAGCAAGACAATACTTGTAAAGGATATGGAAGAAGCCCTGGCCCTGTCCAACCATTATGCGCCCGAGCACCTGATTCTTTCCTGCGGGGATGCAGAACAAGTGGCAAAGCAGGTGACCAGTGCCGGTTCCGTTTTCCTGGGTAATTATTCACCCGAAAGCGCCGGGGATTATGCCAGCGGCACCAACCACACCCTGCCCACCAATGGTTATGCCGCCATGTACAGCGGGGTGTCACTGGATAGTTTTGTAAAAAAGATGACCTGCCAGCAGCTCAGCCAGGAGGGCCTGCAGCGCATAAGCAATACAGTTATGACCATGGCTGCCGCGGAGGGACTGGATGCTCACAAAAACGCGATCGCGATCCGATTAAAATAATATGATGGAATTCAATCTTGATAAACTGGTACGGGAGAATATAAAAAAAATGACACCCTATTCTTCGGCCCGCCATGAATTCAGCGGTGCTGCCACCGTGTTCCTGGATGCGAATGAAAATTCATTTGGCTCTCCTTTACCGGTCAACTATAACCGCTACCCGGATCCGCTGCAGGCAGCCCTGAAACAAAAGATCAGCGGGATCAAAGGAGTGCCCGCACAGCATATCTTCCTGGGGAACGGAAGTGATGAAGCGATCGACCTGCTCTTCCGCATCTTCTGCGAACCCGGCAGGGACAATGTCCTGATCTTCCCGCCCACCTATGGCATGTACGAAGTCTGCGCGGAGATCAATGATGTCCGGGTGAAGAAAATTCCGCTGACAACGGATTTCCAACTGGACCTGGATGCGATTGAAGCAGCCGTTGATGCCCATACCAAACTCATTTTTGTCTGCTCCCCCAACAACCCCACCGGCAACAGCATTCACCGGCAGGATATCGAAGTATTGCTGAATAATTTTGACGGGCTGCTGGTAATCGATGAGGCCTATATCAATTATTCCCGGCAGCAAACCTTTATTCCCGAACTGACCGAATATCCGAACCTGGTCATTCTGCAAACACTTTCCAAAGCCTGGGGACTGGCCGGGCTGCGCCTGGGAATGGCTTTTGCGGGACAACCCGTTATTGAATATATGAACCGGGTGAAATACCCCTACAATATCAATACCGCCACCCAGCAACTGGCGATGGAAGCACTGGGCAATATCAGCAGCGTCAACAACTGGACCAAAACGACAGTGCTCCAGAAAGAAGGGTTGACGGCGGCCTTATTGGAATTGCCTTTTACAGAGATTGTTTATCCCTCAGACGCCAACTTTATCCTCGTTAAAATGAAAGGAGCCCGCCGTATCTATGAGTACCTGGCCGCAAAGGGCATCATTGTGCGGGACCGGTCCAAAGTGATTTTGTGTGACGACTGCCTGCGGATCACCATTGGCACACCCGATGAGAACAACCAATTACTCGAAGCTTTAAAAAATTATACGGCATGAAAAAAATACTCTTCATCGACCGGGACGGCACCCTGATCAAAGAAGCTCCGCCAACCTACCAGATCGACTCCTTTTCCAAGCTGGAATTCTACCCCGATATGTTTACCTGGATGAAACGAATCGCCACGGAACTGGATTTTGAACTGGTCATGGTAACCAACCAGGACGGGCTGGGCACTTCTTCCTACCCGGAAGACAGCTTCTGGCCCGTGCAGCATTTTGTCATGAAAGCATTGGAAAACGAAAGTATTTTTTTCAGTAACATCCATATCGACCGGAGTTTTGCAGCCGA
>JBBIGW010000136.1:0-10230 GCA_037447355.1 Bacteroidia bacterium
CGGTGACCTGACTTTCAATCCCCTTACGGATACACTCACCAACGAAAAAGGGGAGCAGGTGAAACTGGATCCCCCGAACGGGGATGAATTACCGCTGAAAGGATTTGCCGTGGAAGATGCCGGGTACCAGGCGCCTGCAGAAGACGGCGGCGGGGTGGTGCTGGATGTAAAATCCGACAGCAAACGCCTCCAGTTATTGTATCCTTTCGCTGCCTGGGAAGGCACCGACCTGAAAGGGCTTAAACTGCTGATCAAGGCCAAAGGGAAATGTACTACTGACCATATTTCTATGGCAGGACCCTGGCTGAAATTCCGCGGCCATCTCGATAATATCAGTAACAATATGCTGATCGGCGCCGTGAATTTCTTCAATGAGAAAACAGATCATGTAAAGAACCAGCTGACCGGTGAATACGGACCGGTTCCCGCCACACAACGGGCGTATAAAGCAGCGGGGGTTGGTTCCATTGTAATCGGGGATGAGAACTATGGGGAAGGATCCTCCCGCGAACACGCGGCCATGGAACCCCGTCACCTCGGTGTGCGTGTGGTGATGGTGAAATCCTTTGCCCGGATCCACGAGACCAACCTGAAGAAACAGGGGATGCTGGCGCTGACTTTTGCCAATAAAGAAGATTACGATAAGATCAGGGAGGATGACAGCATCGACATTACCGGCCTGACCAGCTTCACCCCGGGTAACCCATTATCCGTTGTGCTGAACCACAAGGACGGCAGTGTGGATACCATCACGGCGAACCACTCTTACAATGCCCAGCAAATACACTGGTTCAAAGAAGGGGGGGCGCTGAATGTGATCCGTAAAGAAGCGGCTGGTAAATAAGAGTCCTTTTACTGACGCGGCAGATTTTCGACCAGGAAACATTCAAACAGAACGACCGGTTCGCGGATAAGCGTAGTATAACAGCCCCGGCACAGGCCGGGGTTATTTTTAACTAATACTTATTAATGTTTAAACATTGAATAAATTAATTTCTCTTATCTTTATGCGGTGATACTTCAAAAGACGGGTAACTTAACAGTCGTTTTACTACATAAAGCCAAGTCATGACAACATTATCCGGTTTAAAAAAAATTACAGATGAATATACACAACTGGATTCACTGATGCCGGTTCTCTTTATTGGTCACGGTTCGCCGATGAACGGCATAGAGGATAATGTTTTCAGTCAGCAGTGGGAAAAAACCGCCAGGGGGATCCGTACTCCCCGGGCCGTGCTGGTGATCTCCGCTCACTGGCTGACAAACGGGACATTTATCACCGCCATGGATCGCCCGAAAACCATTCATGATTTTGGAGGTTTCCCGGATGAATTATTCGCGGTGCAATACCCTGTACCGGGTAACGCTGATCTGGCAGCGGAGACAAAAGCGCTGATCCGTTCCACCAATGCGGGACTGGATCATGACTGGGGGCTGGATCACGGCGCCTGGACCGTGCTGCGTAAAATGTATCCCGATGCAAGGATCCCCGTGCTGCAACTAAGTATTGATTACAGCCAGCCGGCTGCCTATCATTATAAACTGGCAAAAGAGCTGGCCACTTTACGGAAAAAAGGAGTGCTGATCATCGGCAGCGGTAATATGGTCCATAACCTGCGGATGCTGGCCTGGGACAAACTGGATCAGCCCGGCTTCGGGTACGACTGGGCCATTGAAATGCATGAATGGTTCAAAAAGAAAATTACGGAAGCGGATCACGCCGCCCTGATCAACTATGAAGCACGGGGCGAGGCAGCCAGGCTGGCCATCCCGACACCGGATCACTATTATCCCCTGCTCTATATACTGGGTTTGCAAAATAAAAATGAATCCCCGGCTTATTTTAATGACCAGTTGCTGGCCGGTTCATTGAACATGACATCCGTGCAATTCGGGTAAGCAATGCATCAGCTCAGCCCGGTTATTTTTCCATTGGCGTCAATGTCAATACTCTCGGCCGCCGGCACCAAGGGTAAGCCCGGCATCCGCATCATTTCCCCGAGAATGGGGATTACGAAGCCGGCACCGGCCGCGAATTCAAATTCCCGGACGGTCACAATAAAGTTTTCGGGTCTCCCGGTTTTGCGCTCATCATCAGAAAGGCTTTTGGGGGTCTTGGCCATACATACCGGCATTTGTTCAAAACCCAGCTCCTTGATATGTTTCAATTGGGTTCTTGCCTTGACGGAATATTCTACTGCATCCGCCCCGTACACTTTGGTGGCAATGCGGTGAATTTTTTCTTCTATGGACAATTCTCTTTCGTACAGGGGCCTGAAATCGCTTTCATCCCTTTTGATCAGTTCGGCCACCGCGTGCGCCAGTTCGGTCATCCCGTTTCCGCCATCTGAAAAACCGGTGCAACTGATCGCTTCCACTTCATACCGGTTGCAATATTTTTTAACCAATGCAATTTCCTCCCCGGTATCCCCCGGGAACAGGTTGATCGCCACCACGGCTTTCATTCCGAATAGTTTCATATTCTCGAGGTGCTTGCCCAGGTTGGCCAGGCCTTTTTCCACCTTCTGTACGGAGGGAATGGCCAGTTCATCTTTCTTCGCACCCCCGTGATGCCGCAGGGCGCGTATCGATGCCACCAGTACCACGGCCTTGGGACGTAATCCTGCACTGACACATTTGATATCAAAGAATTTTTCAGCACCGAGATCAGCCGCAAACCCGGCCTCGGTCACCACGTATTCGCTTAACGACAAACCCATCTTGGTGGCGAGGATGGAATTGGTGCCCTGTGCGATGCTGGCAAAAGGTCCGCCATGCAGAAGGGCCGGGTTACCTTCCAGGGTTTGCACCAGGTTGGGTTTGATCGCATCCTTCAGCAGGATGGCCATGGCACCCACCGCGTTCAGGTCACGGGCGAAAACAGGCTCACCGCTGAACGTGGTGCCGATATAAATATTTCCGAGTCTTTTTTTCAGGTCTTCCATCCCGGTACTCATACAAAGGATGGCCATGATCTCGGATGCGGGCGTAATATTGAATCCGTCTTCCCGTGTAATGCCATTGGCCGTACCGCCCAGCCCGATCACGATATGGCGCAGGGCCCGGTCATTCATATCCATCACCCTTTTCCAGACAATGGTCCGGGGGTCGATCTGCAAACTTCTTTTCTTATTCTGCAGGTTATGATCGATCAGTGCGGCCAGGAGATTGTTGGCTTTTTCAATGGCCGAAAAGTCGCCGGTAAAATGCAGGTTGATATCTTCCATGGGTATGATCTGCGAATAACCCCCACCGGTAGCCCCGCCCTTTAATCCGAATACAGGCCCCAGGGACGGTTCCCGTAAAACAGCCATGGCTTTTTTCCCGATCTTATTGAGACCGTCTGCCAGTCCCACGGAGATCGTTGTTTTTCCCTCGCCCGCCGGGGTGGGGGTGATGGCAGTGACCAGTACCAGGTGATGTTTCCCGATGCGTTCTTCGTCGATCAGTTTCAGGGGCAGTTTGGCCTTGAATTTACCATAGTATTCAAGATCGTTATTGCTGATCCCGATCGAAGCTGCAATTTCTTTGATATGCCGGATCGGGGCCGACTGGGAAATAGCGATGTCTGTAAGCATAGCGGCCGTTTTTTAAAACCGCTGCAACATACACTGACCCCTTTCAGCGGGGAATGACCTTTATCATTGGAAGGCCTGATAAAATGATAAAACAGCAGTGATTATGACACGAAAAGAAAACCCCTGCACGGGCAGGGGTTTTTCAGGCTGATGTTCAGTTACCGGTTGATAACGAAACGGCCTGTGATCTTTTCGGTTGTTCCGGGCATTGTCACGGTTAGTGTATAAATACCGGAATGCAGACCCGTGATCAGTTGGGAAGGCTGCTGGTAGTTCACACGCTGGTGAACCAGTTTCCCCTGTATATCATAGACACTGATCATATACGGGGTGCTGACTTTATTGACCAGCACCGTGATCTCCCCGTTAACAGACGGATTGGGATAGATCAGCAGTTCACTGGGCTGTCCGTATCCTTTTACCAGCCGGACAGCACTGTAGCTGCTGTTGCCCCGGATATCTGCCTGGCGCAGGCGGTATTCAGTAACAGCAAACCGCTCGTTTCTTTCTGAAAAATGGTAGGACAATTCTCCCTGGCTGTTGCCATCGGGTGCCAGGCTTGCTGCAAAACCGGCTTCCGTCCATTCTTCCTGACCGGTTCTTCTTTCAATATAAAACCCTTTGTTATCTGCTTCTGACATAGTGGTCCAGCTCAGCTCTGCATAGGCCTGGTTCCGGGCTGCATTGAACTGACCCAATTGAGCCGGTAACATTATGCAGGAATTATAGAGCAGGGTATAAACCTCATTCGGCAGATCCGGGCTGGTGATTACCACCCACAGGGACTGATCGGCATACGGCTTCTGACCGGAGTAAGGAAGGAAACCCAGTCTCCCGGAACTGAAAGTGAAACTGTTGGCTGCATTGAGAACAGTGGATCCGGTATTAATATTAAGGGTGTCCTTACCCCTGTTAAACAGACCGTCCCCGTTGTCAATAAATACTTCATAATTAATATCCATACTGCCGGTGGTCCGGATGGAATGAACGGTAAATGAATATTCCCTGGGTACCAGGCAAAAGAAGATACCGTTTAGCCGCGGGTCATTTACATACAATTCTGTCCCTTTGGAAACGCAGGCGACCGTTTGGGCATTTGCAGCCTGACTTTCCCAGAGGTCTGCAGTGAGTGACTGCGGAATTGAACATCCCTGCGGAAGAAGCAGGGTAATACCGGTTATGGTGTACCGGTCAGATCCCGGCAGTACTCCTCCGTTTTCTATTTCATGAATTACATAAACGGATTGAAAATTCGGGGCATTATTATCAGGCGGGTAACTGAGTTGGATATCCAGGGTCCCTCCTTTGTGGTAAAAGCCCAGCGTGGCTACGGAATTGTCCAGTGCGCCGTTTCCCCCCGGTATGGCCGAGGTGGTGGGAGGAGCGGAGGTAGGATAACTGTAATTGGGATAGGAAGCCGTGGGCCAGAAGTGGATCCAGAAATATTTTCCGCCGGGATTGTGCAAAATATCAAAACTCATTTCAAGCGTTACGGAACATTGCCCGCCGGTGGTGACGGGCGGGGCAATCAGCCGGATACCCGGGTTGGCAAACGTACATTGGGCGGATACAGATGCGGGTGCAACCAGGAGCATCCCGGCTAACAGGGTGCGTAAAATCTTTTTCATAACAAAGATTTTAAAGGTTACGAATAGAGTTAAATCAGCTATTGCTTTTGTTCACGGTAAAGCAGGTGATGAAGAAGTCTATCGCCCGCGGCCGGCTGGTTAGCCTTACATGGGATCAGTGGAGCGTTCAGCAGGAGTAAGGATTAAACAATCAATCAACTGCTGGTAATTTACGATGTGGAACTACGCATATATATGATGTATGTTGGCTGCTTTACTGACGTTGATCAGCCTGTTTTTGGGGAAAGATGAATTTAGTCAACAAATACAAATTCATGCTGTTGCACTGATAAAATTTGTACCTTTTACCTAACTAAAACCATCAATTATGAAGCACTTTCATATCATTTCCAGGATTGCCATCTATATCCTGGCAGTCGTCTTATTTATCTTCGGGATCTTTCATTTTATGTATCCAAGGGATTTGCTGGTTTATGTGCCTGACTTTCTGCCGCTGGGAATTAAATGGGCCTATATCGTTGGCAGCGCTTTTATCCTGGTTGCCCTCTCTTATCTTACCAACCAGTATGTTAAGTTTTCGAGTTACCTCCTGTTTGTGCTGCTGATTATTTTTATACTGACCATCCACCTGCCCAATTACACCAATGCAGGGGATAAGGAAATGAGGCAACTGGCCCTTATCAACATATTAAAAGACAGTGCCATCGCGGCATTTGCGCTGCATATTGCCGCCAGTGCTTATCACCAGCATTTTCAGCTGGACAACAACGATTGAGTGCTGTTTGTATATCATTTCATAAAACAGGGAGTTACCGGCCAGGCTGGTAACTTCTTTGTTTTAACGGGATCGTAGTTAAGATCACCTGGCAAAGGAGGATACGAAAGGTAAAGATGCGGCCCCGGGGTAACCCGTAACCGGCGGGTATGCAATATATTTACAGGATGAAAAGAATACGCCCGGATCTGGACATCATTAAAGATATGCTGGAGGCGGTACTGGCTGCCCGGCCGGATTCTGCTTTTACCCAAAGCCTTTTATTTCAGTACCTGGAACGGGGAGGACTCAGCAAAAAACAATTGCAGGGTTTATACGGTAAAGCTTCGAAGATCAGCAGCATTCCTCCCGCTAAACTGGCTACCCTGGAAGCCATCATTCTTAAAAGGCCCACCCGTGAGAAATCGGCCCTGCCGGAAATAACTCCGCTCTATTCCAGGGATGAAGAGACCGGGAAGCGGATCGATGCCATATTGACCAGGTATCCGCAACACAAAAGGGTTTTGTTTTTCAAATCGAGGTATGACAACAATGAACAACTGAGTGCCGCGGAACTCAGCGAATTATTACGGTTTGAAAAATTACTGGCAACCAAAGCCTGAAAGCTGCTTCCTGGCAGTTCTTGGTCTCAGTAGTGTAAACGCCTGGAAATCACTGTTTTTTCGGACGGAACAATTCTCCGCCGGCTGGTATTGGTAAAGGACTTTGATTCAACCGGTTACATCCTCTGTCAGCATGATTACCAATTCGGTTAATTTGTTTATTTTACTACTAATCAGGCAACCAGGGCCTGTCCGGTTTCGATATGGAGACGAAACACTACACTCAATTGTTAACGGCGGATGAACTAACCTACCATGTTGAGGCCTGCGGACTCAACAGCCGGGAGAGCCAGAAGGTAATTTACAGCTCTTTCTATGGCTATGCCATGGCTATCTGCGACCGTTACGTCAATAACCAGGATGATGCCATTGAAATTCTGAATGATGGATTTCTTAAGATTTTCCGGGAGATTCATCACTACAAACCGGCTTATGCGGATGTGATCAGTTCTTTTAAAGGATGGCTGCGTAAGATTATGGTATTTACAGCGATCGATCATTACAGGAAATACCAGAAACACCAGATGGTGACTTCGCTGGATAATATGGTGTATCATATGCCGTCTGTCAATGAGGATGCACTGGGAAAACTGACCTATGACGAGATCATACGGGCAGTCCAGGATCTGTCCCCCGGTTACCGGACGGTATTCAACCTGTTCATCATCGAGGGACTGAGTCACGAAGAGATTGCCAATCATCTCGGTATTTCAACGGGGACATCGAAATCGAACCTGTCAAAAGCGAGGAGACAGTTGCAACAGATCCTTTTCAAAAAAAACGAAATTTCAATAGCTAAAAATGCAGTTTGAAGAATTTGATAAGAAGATAAAGGAGGCGGCGGATAATCACCACCCGGCTTACAATGAGGAGGCCTGGGGACGGATGAATAAACTGCTGGACAAGCACCTTCCCCAAAAGGAGGACAGGCGCCGGCGGTTTATCCTGCTCTTCTTATTGCTCTTTATACCGGGCGGGGCAGGAATTGTTTATACGGTACAGTCCGTATTGGATAAAGAAAGTTCATTTACTGGTATGCCCGTTGCCGCAAACGAAAGCAAAAGAGATACCGTTCTCCCCGCTCCCGGATCCCTGGAAACACCTGGGGCGGAGATCCCTGTTCAGCGAAGAACAGTTAATATTCCTCCTGTTATCAATCGCAGTGAACCCGCAACTGCAAAACCCGGCCCGGTCGCACCGGTCCCTTCTGCCGGCCCGGAGAGACGGGTGACAAATCCTGCGGAACCATCCCTGCGGCCAACCGGTTACAGGAAACCGGTTGTAATGGGTTCAGGTATTTCCAGGAAAAAAATGAAACAGAAACAGGCGGTCCCGGATCAGGTTAACCAACAGTCTTTGCCAGACCCGCAGGTGCTGGCTTCCACTGCTGCTGATGGTTCGGCAAAACAACCGCTTGCGCCGGCTGTACCGGGCAAACCGGTTCCCGTTTCACCGGTCATTGTTCCTTCATCCGCAGTAGATGGAGGGGAAAAGAAAATGGACAAGGCAGCCGAGACCGCGGTCATCACAGAAAAGAAAGCAGACAGTGCGGCAATTGCAGCGGCTGGCAGTCAACCGGTACAAAAGAAAATTCATACGGGCAAACAGAAAAAAAGCAGCTTATTCATTACCGTTAGCGCCGGGCCGGATGCCAGTTTTACCCAAAGCGGTAAACCGGGTCGTACGAGTCTTGTAACCGGGGCCGGTATCGGGTATATCTTTAAGGACCGGTTTTCCTTCCGCGCCGGGTTCTACCAGGCTACCAAATTGTACTCGGCTTCACCCTCGGATTATAATCCCCCGCCCAATTTCTATAACTATTATCCTTACCTGGAGAAAGTGGATGCCAACTGCAGGGTCTATGAGATCCCGGTATCGCTCGGTTATCATTTCGGGGCCCGTAAAAACCACAGTTGGTTTGCTTCAGCCGGCCTCTCCTCTTACCTGATGAAAAGAGAAACCTATGATTATTATTATAAGACTTCCGCCTGGGGCGCCACACAGCAAAAAGAATGGACCATACGGAACCGCAACCAGCATATCTTTTCCGTACTGGGTTTCTCCGGCGGTTACCAGCGGAAAATAACCAACCGGATCTCTTTCATTGCGGAGCCTTATCTGAAACTTCCCTTCACTGGAGTAGGCTATGGAAAAGTCAGGCTGAACAGTGCCGGCATCTTATTCTCTGTTACGGTACAGCCTGCCGCACTGATTCCCCGTAAACAAAAAAAATAGTACACACTTTTCGAGGCAACCTGTATTTCCTGTGCTGCGATTGAGTATATAAAACCAGCATCAGTGAAACAAATTTTTACCTCCCGCATGAGTGCGGTCATCCTTGTATTATTATTAATAGTGTATTCCTGCAGCAAAGGTGGCGGGGGTGGCACCATTCCTGATCCGTGTAATGGTGTAACCGTGAGTGTAAACGGTTCGGTGACTAACCCGGCAACCGCGGGCGGCAGTGACGGAAGTATCAATGTGACTGCCAGTGGCGGCAGCGGATTTACCTATAAGATCGGGGCCGGGGCCTACCAGTCAGCCACTGCTTTTACAGGACTGGCAGCGGGTACCTATACTGTGACCGCTAAGAATTCGAATGGCTGTACGGGGACAGCCACTTTTACGGTGGTAAATCCCGCCAATCCCTGCAACGGGGTTATTATAACGGTAACGGGTACTGTAACCAATCCAACCACCCCGGCGGGTACCGACGGCAGTATCAGCGCTTCAGCATCCGGCAGCAGCAATTATACGTTTAGCATCAACAACGGGGCATTCCAGGCCAGTGGTAATTTCGCCGGGCTGGCAGCCGGTGCTTATACCATTGTTGCCAAAGACGGTAATGGCTGCCTGGGCAGTGCCAGTTTTACCCTCACGGCCCCCAATCCCTGTGCGGGGATTACGATCACCATAACGGCCACACTGACCAACCCGACCGGGGCCGCCACAACTGACGGAAGTATCGCCGCTACGGCATCCGGCAGCACCGGGTTTACTTATAGTATCAACGGCGGGGCTTTCCAGGCCAGCGGCAATTTTAACGGCCTCGCTGCAGGCGTATATACTATCAGCGCCAAGGATGGGAATGGCTGCAGCGGTTCCAATAATTTTACACTGACAGCGCCTAATCCATGTGCCGGTGTGACCATTACAGTGACCAATGTGGTTGCCGGGAATACTCCTTGTATGGCGAATAACGGATCAATTACAGCGACAGCTTCAGGCGGTACGAGTCCATATACCTATAGTTTGAATGGCGGCGGATTTCAGGTCTCCAATTTATTTGCGAACCTGGGTGCCGGGAACTATACAGTGCAGGCAAAGGACGCCAATGGCTGTAACGGGAACAGTCCCTCCACAGTGGTAGCCAACCTGCCCGCCGGCCCCTTGTTCCTGGATGTAAAAGCCGTATTGCAGGCAAATTGTGTGCCCTGTCATAATAACGTACAGCAGGAAGGGGGAATGAACTGGACCGTGGATTGCAATATTGTTACGTTTAAAGACCGGATCAAGGCAAGAGCCGTGGATGCCAACCCTTCGGCCATGCCGCCTACAGGTCAGTTACCCCTGTCGGAAAGACAAAAAATTACAAACTGGATTAACGCTGGTGGTAAGTTCACCGATTAGTTGGTTCATGATGGTGTATGTTTGGGCTGTACCAGGTCGCTGGTGCAGCCTTT
>JBBIGW010000137.1:0-10163 GCA_037447355.1 Bacteroidia bacterium
GAACCGGGCGCAAACCGAACTGAGTCAGCCCCCGCTTGATCTTTCTGCGGTTGATGATCGCTGGACCCTGTTCCTGGACCGCGACGGGGTCATCAATGTGGACAAGGACGGCAGTTATATTTTTACCCCGGAAGAATTTGTATTCACCAAAGGAGGCCCCTCCCTTTTTAAAAAACTGGCGCAGAAATTTCCCCGTATCATCATCATCACCAACCAGCGGGGGGTGGAACGTGGACTGATGACGGAAGATGCCCTGCTCGAAATTCACCAGCACATGCAACGCGAAGTGGAAAAAGCGGGGGGGCGTATCGATGCCATTTTTTACTGTACCTCCATCTACAATGACCACCCCGAACGTAAGCCCAATCCCGGTATGGCCGTAAGGGCAAAGATGAATTTTCCCGAAATCGATTTTTCCCGGTCCATCATGGTGGGCAATAACCTGAGCGATATGCACTTTAGCCGGAATGCGGGCATGTACACGGTTTTTGTAAAAACCACCCGCCCCTACCAGGAATTACCTCACCCTGAAATTGACCTGGCATTTGACAACCTGGAGGACTTTGCCAAAGCTTTATGATCCCGGAAATAATTTTACAACCCTTTTCGCGTTATGCCCATCTTCGGATAGGCTTAACTTTACTTGTCTAATAAAAAACAACCTGTGAAAAGAATCCTGTTATTCATCCTGTCAGTCTTCCTGGCTTCAGGCAGTTTCAGTCAGCAGATCAAACCGGCTGACCTGAAAGCGCTCCGGGCAAAAGAAGACACCCTGAAGAATTATTCCTTTCACCTTAATACGGACAGCCTGCCCCAGCAACGGATGCTGGCCGACAGTGCTTTTACCAAAGTGCTGGTCAGGGCCCTGCAGGTTAAACACTCATTTTATTACCCATTTGATTCCGTGCGGGGCGTATCCACCCTTATGTCGCCGGATACCAGTTTCCGGATTTTCAGCTGGAATATTTCTTACAATGATTATTATTCCCGTCAGCGGGGTGCGATCCAGTTCCGGACGGCGGACGGGTCCCTCAAACTGATTCCTCTCCGGGATGCTTCCGAGTTTACGAACAAGCCCGGTGATTCGGTCAGGAGCCGGGGCAACTGGATCGGGGCCATGTATTTCAATATGGTAAAAACGCAGTACAAAGGGAAGAACTACTATACGCTGTTCGGCTTTGATCAGAACAGCGCCCAGAGCAGTATGAAATGGATCGAAGTCCTCAGTTTTACAGATAAGAATGAACCCGTTTTCGGCGGTCCTTTTTTCGCTTATGAAAAAGATTCAGTACCCAAAGCTCCCCGGTATCGTTTTAACCTGGAATTCAAAAAAGATACGCGGGTGCTGGTGAATTATATCGAAGACCTGGGTATGATCCTCGTGGATCACCTGGTCTCTGAATCCGATGAACCCGACCTGCCCTGGACCTTTGTCCCGGATGGCGACCAGGAAGGGTTCAAATGGGAAAACGGGAAATGGATGCATATCGACAAGGTCTTCACCTTTAAACTGGAAGACGGCCAGGCTCCTGTGGGTGACCCGCTGCTGGATCCGAAAGGGAACCGGAATGAACAGAAGCTCCAGGAAAAAACGGATAAAAACAAGACCAAAGAGAATAACTAAGCCGTCCCGCTGACAACGGCGAATCCCTGTTTAGCGCTTTTGTTTCCCCTCCATTGGGTATCTTTACAACTCATGGAGAAATTAATCACCCATATACAGCCCCCCGGCCGTTTTTCGTTAGGCTTAAGGGAATTATGGCAGTACCGGGAGCTTTTTTATTTCTTCACCTGGCGGGATATAAAGGTGAAGTATAAACAGACCTATCTCGGGATACTATGGGCTATTATCCAGCCGCTGGGGATGATGTTGCTATTCACCCTCCTTTTTTCCAGGACGCTTAAAATCGATACGGCCCCTGTCTCATACCCCATTTTTGTGCTCTCCGGCCTGATCCTGTGGAACCTGTTCAGCGCTTCCATCTCCCATGCCGGGGACAGTATGATCCAGAATGCCCATATCATTAAAAAGATCTATTTCCCCCGGCTGATCATCCCGGGTTCGGCGGTATTGCTGGCATTATTTGATTTTCTGATCGGGCTGCTGATCTTTCTTGTTTTCTGCGTCCTATACAGGCAATCCCTGCAGTGGTATTCGGTTTTTTATTTTTCAGCGGGTATCGTAATCGTCACCCTGGCAGGATTCGGTACCGGGACTTTTCTTGCCGCTTTGAATGTAAAATACCGGGATTTCAGGTATATGATCCCGTTTTTATTACAATTGCTCTTTTTCAGTTCACAGATTATTTACCCGCTTACGGCTGTTTCAAATGACTGGTTAAAATACCTGTTGGCATTGAACCCGGTCAATTCAGCAATTGACCTGTTCCGGGTTTCCTTTACAAATGCCGAACCTGATACCGCGGTATTTCTTATCGGCCTGGTCAGCACAAGTGTGGTATTTTGGGGTGGCCTCTATTATTTCAAAAAAACAGAAACGTTTATCGCAGATTTAGTCTAAATGGATGCCGCAATAGAAATACGAAACCTGAGTAAAGTTTACAGACTAAGGAAGACTGAATCCTATATATCTCTGCGGGATATCATCACGCAGTCGGCCAGGAACCTGTTCAAGAAATCAAAGAAACCGGAGTATTTTTTTTCACTGAAGGACATCAATTTCGCAGTGATGGCCGGTGAGCGAATCGGGATTGTCGGGCACAATGGTGCCGGGAAAAGCACCCTGTTAAAAATTATCAGCCGAATCACACCCCCCACTTCCGGGGAAGCCCTTGTCAGGGGCCGGATCGGCAGCCTGCTCGAAGTTGGTACCGGTTTTCACCCGGAACTGACCGGCAGGGAAAATATTTACCTGAATGGCTCCATATTGGGTTTAAAGAAATCGGAGATTAACCGGCAACTGGATGCCATCATTGATTTCAGTGGCATTGAAAAGTTCATCGATACACCGCTCAAGCATTACAGCAGTGGCATGCAACTCCGTATTGCATTTTCCGTTGCCGCCCACCTGGAGCCCGAAATACTGCTGATTGATGAAGTACTGGCCGTAGGCGACATGGAATTTCAGAAAAAATGCATGGGGAAAATGGAGGAAGTCAGCAAAAATCACGGGCGGACCATCCTCTTTGTAAGCCATAATCTTTCGGCGGTAAAACAACTATGCACCCGGGGGCTGTTGCTGGAAAACGGGGAGAATAAATTATTCGGGGATATCGATACTGTTTTACAGACATACAGGAACAGTTACCTGCGGAAAACAAGCCGGACGGGTGTCGCTCACTATGACCTGGGCCAGCATCCCAATAAGATTAAACCGGGCAACGGGTTACTGACTGCCCAACTGCTGGTGAATAATGAGCCGGCCGAAACATTCATTCCCGGAAGTGATTTCAAAGTACGTGCCGGTTATTACCTGGAGAGCCCCCTCATTGATCCCGAAGCTGGCATTGTTATAAAGGATGAGCAATATAATCCCATTATCGGCCTGAATAATAAACACCTGGGTATCAAACTGGATCTGAAAGTGAATGAACCGGGGCAGGTAACTATATCCATACCTGCCTTTAATATTTATATGCCGGGCAAATATTATGTGGACCTTTATTTGGGTGACCAGGTTCACTATTTTGAATGCCTCTACGATGCATTCTCCTTTGACGTCTTACCCCATGATGTTTTCCATTCAGGTGAAGAACTCCGGCCGGAGTGGAACAGGATCTTTATCAAAAACATGGACATCTATTCATAGAACAGGAATGACCAGATATTTTATTAATACGGGCAGAATTCTCCTGAGGAAATTCCTGGGCTGGCAAAAAAACAGGTTTCACCTGGCGAGTATCCTGGAGAAGAATTTCCCGCCAGCCACCCCCTTTTACTTTATTCAGGCAGGCGCCTGGGATGGCACGGGGTATGATTTTCTGTACACTTTTGTCAGATCGAGGGACTCCACGGGCATTGTCATCGAACCTCTCCCGGACTATTTTGAACAGCTCAAAATTAATTACAGCTATACCCATAAAATAACCGCCATCAACAAAGCGGTTTATCACGAAAAAAGGACCATCGGATTATTCCGGGTTGACCCTGAAAAAACAGCCAACCTGCCGGATTGGGCCGGCGGGATCGCTTCCCTTGATCCCGTGCATCATAAAAAGGCCAATATCCCTTCATCCGTAATAATTTCCCAGCAGGTACAGGCAGACACACTTAAGAATATAGTGGAAGAAAACTACCCGTACAAGACCCTGCATCTCTTCCAGGTCGATGTGGAAGGCTATGACTATGAAATTCTGAAACAACTTGATTTTTCACGTATCAACCCGGATATCATCCGGTTTGAATACATTAATCTGACAGGGGATGATGTACAAAATGCCATCCGGCTGTTAAAACAACATGCATACTATTGCTTCTATGATGATATTGATGTGGTCGCCATAAAACTCAGGAAAATAAAACTATGACCATCTGCTTTCCAACTGACGGGCAACCGTACGGCGTGGGTGGTATATCCACTTTCAACAATCACCTTTTCGCTCTCTTATTAAAGGAGGGGCACCGTGTTATCGCAATTCATACAGAAACCGGTTCGACCGGAGATGACAGTATCAGCAGTAACGGTTTTTATACGCAGGTCATTTTAAGAAAAACAGGCAATCCTTATCTCGATGCGTGGAAACCCTATTTCCGGCCCGGCGGGTTTGATGCCCCAAACTGGATTGCAAAAGGAATGGCCACCAGGGAGTGGTTGTTATCCAATCATAAAGCATATCAAATCGACATCGTTGAAGTTGCTGATTACGGAGGCCTGGGTATTTTCCTTTGTGACAATTCATTGCCCCCGGTAATAATAACAGGCCATGGCAGTCTTTTCCAATTTGCCGGCATTAATTATTCTGGTAAAAATGACAGCCTTGAAGTAATAACCAGGCTGGAGGAACTTTCCTGCCTATCGGCTGATGCCATTATCACACACAGTCAATTGAATAAAACCCGTCTTGAAAAGTGGTTAAAAAAACCGGTAAGAGTAACCAGCATGCCCTGGCAGTATCATCAAAACCGGGCCTGCAGTAAGGTCCCGGGTAAATTTATCACAATCGGCGGCCTGCAGCCTGTTAAAGGAATCTATGACCTGATGGATGCTATGGAACTGCTTCGGGTAAAAGCAGCACCGATTCAGGTTACCTGGATCGGAGGCGATACCTGGCTGGCCCCCGCTTATCAGCAAATGTCTGTTTACCTGCAGAAAAAATACCCGGACACCTGGCAACACCGATTAATATGGGCGGGAGAACTGGACCCTGAAAAAACAGGCCGGGAAATAGCGGCGGCTTCACTGGTTATTATACCCGGAACATTTGACACCTTCAATTATGTGGCCCTGGAAGCGGCCACCCACGGGAAAGCGATACTGATAACAGGCAACACCGGGGCAGCTGAACTTTTTACACATGGAGAAGATGCATGGATTATTCCTTCCAATAACCCGGCGGCCATGGCCGATGCCATCCTTTATCTTTCCAACCACCCGGAACTTTGCGACAAACTGGGAGCCAATGCCTGTACAACGATCAGGAAAAAACTAAACGAAGATCGTATGGTAAGTGAACGGCTGTCTGTGTATTCCGATGTAATTGACAACCGGGCACTAACATCACCCGTTCGCGGTAATGAACTGGATTTTCTCAACCGGTACCGCACAGCAACCAGAAAGTATTATTATTGCCTCCGTCGTTTTTTTAAAAAATTAAAAGAGAAAACAGGTTATGGGATTATTCAGGCAAAAAGGTAAAAAGAGCTTAACTGATATATTTTACCGGATTTATTACAAATCGGGTTTATGGAAACAGGCTGAAACCGGGTCCGGTCCCGGTTCAACCGTAGCCCACACCCAACATATCCGTAAGGCAATCCCTGAATTAATACGATCCCTGGATATAAAGACATTTTTAGATGCACCCTGTGGTGACCTGAACTGGATCAATCATACTGACCTGGCCGGAATTGATTATACAGGTGCCGATATCATTCCCCGTTTAATCGGGGAAAACAGGAAAAAATACCCATCGAAAAAATTTATCGTCGCCGATATCACTTCGGATATTTTGCCTTCCGCGGACCTTGTATTATGCAGGGATTGCTTTATACACCTGCCCAACAATCTTATCCTGTCGGCCATTGCCAATTTTAAAACTGCCGGTATCCGCTATATGCTCACCAATACCTACCAATTTATTTCCGAAAATAAGGATATTGAGCCGGGACAGTTCCGGATGCTGAATCTGCAGTTGCCTCCGTTTTCATTACCTGAACCCGTGTTTACTATTGAAGAGGATTTTACGGACGGGTATCCTGATAAAAAATTATGTCTCTGGAAACTATAAATCTTGCACAGCAATAAAAAAAATATCGTCATCGTCACCTCCTACCTGTCCGTTCCGGGCGGGTATGAAAAGGCCATGATCAGTACAGCCAATTTACTGGCACGAAATGGCTGGTCCGTCAGTTTGCTGATCCTGGATAAAAACCCGGCCACCTTTTATCCCGTTGACCCGAAAGTTAAAAAGGTGCACCAGCCGCTAAACTTTGGTATCAGTTCCGCCGGGAATCCCCTCAGCCGGAAGATCAGGTTCCTGCAGGATCTCCGCTCTTTTCGTAAAATCCTTACATCACTCCGGCCGGATTACCTGGTCTGCTCGGAGTACCATTTCGCCGTATCAGCCGTACTCTGCAAGGCCGGAAAATTCACCCGTATCTTCTCCTGGGAACATCATCATTTTAAAACACAGCATAGAAATACTTTCTGGAATTTCCTTTTCCGTTATGCCTACAAAAAACTGGATGCCGTCATCTGCCTGAACCCGGATGAACAGCATTTTTTTCTTTCAATGAATAAACAGGCTGTGGTGATCCCCAATTTTGTCTCACCTTCGCCGGCCGGGATGATCGTAAAGAGCAGCCCGGTTAATACAACCATTCTGTCAGTCACCCGTTTTAACCGGATCAAAGGGATCGACCTGCTGATGGAAACGGCAAAGATCGTATTGAAACAAAGACCCGGCACAAAATGGAAAGTAATCGGCTATGGGGAACAGGAGGCGGAATTCCGGGCATTCATCCTCAACGAAGGGCTTGGGGAACAACTGATCTTCCAGCCGGCCGATAAAACCGATCTGACGGCAGCGTACCGGGAAGCCGGCTTATTTGTTATGACCTCCCGGAACGAATGTTTCCCGCTTGTATTGCTGGAAGCACTGAGCAACGGCCTCCCCTGTATCTCTTTCGACTGTGATTCGGGTCCCCGGCATATTATACAACAGGATTATAACGGGCTGCTGACGGAAAAAGAAAATCCCCGCCTGCTGGCGGCAGCTATCCTGAATCTGCAGGATAATCCCGAAAAAAGAAATGAGATGGCTGCGCATGCATTCATCTCATCGGCCGCTTTTGCCCCTGACATCGTTTACCGTCACTGGGAAAATTTGTTCCACCGTTTTCAATAGGAACCCTTCGGCGGATACGGGTACCGGGTCTTCCTCCATTCCCGGCCCAGCCGGGTTTTTATTTTTTGCAGCAGGTTTCTCTTCCCCGATAAGAGCTGCTCGGTAAAGGCAGTTTTCTTCCGCAGCAACAGGAACTGGTAATCATTCTCAGCCCATACACTCCATGTTTCAAAACAGCGGAGTTCCAGTCCGGCAGCTGCCAGTCGCGGCAGGAGAATCTCGGTAAAAACAGGCTGATCGAGTTCCTGCAAAGCCGCCGGGTTATGTTGCTGATCATAGAGAATATAACCGGGGTTGGGAAGATTGATCAGCAACATACTGTCCTCCCGCATCCACTGACTGATCCGCTGAAACAATACCGGGTGTTTGTCCAGGGGAATATGTTCCAGCACGTCAAACAGGAGAATATAATCAAAGGAGGCAGCCCGGGGATCCAGTTCAAGGATATCGCCGGCATAAAAGATCAGGTTGGACTGATCCAGGTATTTTTGGGCAAAGGCGACAGAGGCGGGACTCAGGTCAGTAGCTTCTATATTTCCTTTTTTGATTTTTCCGGCCAGCAGGTAGGTCAGGGTACCAATCCCGCAACCGATCTCCAGTACCGATGAACGGTTGTGCAGGCCCTCTTTCAGCAGACGCCGGAACAGGCCATAGATCCGGTCATTGATACCGGATACCGCCTGTTCTTTAATAAAATTATCGTAGAAAGCAGCTGAGCTCATATCCTTGTTGAAAATCCAAAATACAATTATTAGCGGGTAAAATCAGGTGCGCTGGCACAGTATAGATTACAGGCCGGTAACCTCCTCCTGATTAATCAATAATGTCACCCTTTCAGGGTTTATTTCTTTCTCCCAAACCTTTCTATAATAATTTCAGCCCTCTCGCCTCGCTAAGCCAGGCGCAGCGGGTCGGGCATTGCCGACTACCGACTACCGACTACCCACCCCCCCTACTCATCCAGCTTCAGCACTGCCAGAAACGCTTCCTGCGGAATTTCCACGTTTCCGATCTGCCTCATCCGCTTCTTTCCTTCCTTCTGCTTCTCCAGCAATTTTCGTTTCCGGCTGATATCCCCGCCATAACATTTGGCGGTTACGTCCTTCCGCATGGCTGATATATTTTCCCTCGCCACTACCTTCGCTCCGATCGCCGCCTGGATGGCGATCTGGAACTGCTGGCGGGGCAATAATTCTTTTAGTTTCTCACAGAGTTTTTTACCGAAATCCTGGGCGCGGCTGCGGTGGATCAGGGCAGAGAGCGCATCCACTTTATCCCCATTCAGCAGGATATCCATTTTCACAATATCGCTTTCGCGGTACCCGATGGGGTGATAATCAAAGGAAGCATAACCCCGGGTCTGGGATTTCAGCTTATCATAAAAATCAAATACGATCTCTGTCAGGGGCATTTCAAACAGCAGTTCCACCCGGGTGGGCGTCAGGTAACTCTGGTTCATCAATATCCCCCGCTTGCCGAGGCAAAGAGTCATGATATTACCGATATATTCCGGCTTCGTGATGATCTGCGCTTTGATAAAGGGTTCATCAATATGGTCTGTTTTTACCGGGTCGGGAAATTCAGTCGGGTTGTTCACGATCACTTTGTCGCCCTTGGTGGTGTACGCAATAAAACTTACGTTGGGCACCGTGGTAATCACTGTCTGGTTGAATTCCCTTTCCAGCCTTTCCTGGATGATCTCCATGTGCAGCATCCCGAGGAAGCCGCAACGGAAACCAAACCCAAGCGCCTGGGAGGTTTCCAGTTCATAGGTCAGGGAAGCATCGTTGAGCTGGAGTTTATCCATGCAGTCCCTCAATTCTTCAAACTCATCCGTATTCACCGGGAAGATACCCGCGAATACCATTGGTTTGACTTCTTCAAAACCTTTTATCTGTTCGGGATTCTCATTACTGGCAATGGTAATGGTATCCCCTACTTTTACTTCTTTGGCATTCTTGATCCCGGTGATGATATAACCCACATCGCCGGTCTTCACTTCCGGCTTTTCCGTCATTTTCAGTTTCAGGATCCCCACTTCATCCGCCCCGTATTCCTGCCCGGTACTTACAAATTTCACCTTATCTCCTTTCCTGATTGAGCCATTCATGATCCGGTAATACACGATAATGCCGCGAAAGGAATTAAAGACAGAGTCAAAGATCAGCGCCTGCAGGGGAGCCGCAGGGTCACCCTTCGGGGCCGGGATCCGGTTTACGATGGCATCCAGAATTTTATCGACCCCCAGTCCGGTCCGCCCGCTGGCATGCAGGATCTCTTCCCTTTTGCAGCCGATCAGGTCCACGATCTGGTCTTCCACTTCCTCGATCATCGCCCCGTCCATATCGATCTTATTGATCACCGGGATGATCTCAAGGTTATTATCAATGGCGAGGTATAAATTACTGATCGTCTGTGCCTGGATACCCTGCGTGGCGTCAACCAGCAACAGGCAACCCTCGCAGGCGGCCAGGGCCCGGCTCACTTCATAGCTGAAGTCCACGTGTCCGGGGGTATCGATCAGGTTGAGGATATACTCCTGCCCGTCACTGTGCTTATAGTTGATCTGGATGGCATGACTCTTAATGGTGATGCCTTTTTCCCTTTCCAGGTCCATATCGTCCAGCACCTGGTCCA
>JBBIGW010000138.1:0-10012 GCA_037447355.1 Bacteroidia bacterium
TTTCGGACTGGTCTCATTTACTGACGCTGAAGCCGCCAACATTATTCTGCGCCGCTTCGCGAAGAACCGGAACTTCACTATCCTGATCGATACCTTCCGGTTACAAATGAGTTTCACCCGTAACCAGGATACCCTCGAAACAGCTTCCACCTCTTCACCCGGGCTGATCTATTCCGCCTATGATTATGAACTTTTTTTCCCGGGTGCTGCCAAAACCTACCGGCTGACAGAGATCACCGAAGAATTCAGGGAGATCCGGCATTCCATTTTCAGTAATGTAAAAGTGGGCTGTGAAAACAGGATTGGCAGCCTGAAAGTGAATAACCAGCCGCTTTCCCCGGCGGCTTATAACTATTTTTATCTTTCCCGCTGATCCTTTTCCCCGGGCCCTGAACAATTCGTATCTTGGCTTATCATTCTCTTATGAAAATAAGCAACCGCCATTTCATACTAACCTGCATCGTCCTCCTGCTTAGTATCATTGGATTCTCCCAAAAAAAATTCGCAACGGTTTCCGGTAAAGTGGTGGACGAAAATGAAACCCCCTTATCAAAAGTATCCATCGTTATCCTGGGCCAGGCCAAAGGCATCACCACCAATGATTCCGGTTATTTCCAGATCAGGGTGGAAGCAGACAAAGCCTTCGCACTCGTATTCAGCTATACCGGGCGGAAAGCCGAACAAAAGAATTTCCTCCTGAATGAAGGCGAGGAAGAATCCCTGACGATCCGCCTGGAAAAAAGCGAGAACACCCTGCAGGAAGTGATCGTGACCGACCAGCGGGACCGGCGGGAAACCGGGCTGATCCGTCCCAATCCCAAGACCATCCTCAACCTGCCCGCCGCCGTGACTGGTGTGGAAAGCCTGATCAAAATATTTGTTGGCTCCAATAATGAACTGACCTCACAGTATTCCGTACGCGGCGGCAGTTATGATGAGAACCTGATCTATGTAAATGATTTTGAGATTTTCCGTCCCTACCTCGTACGCAATGGCCAGCAGGAAGGGCTGAGTTTTATCAATCCCGAAATGGTCCGCAATATCAGTTTCTACAACGGCGGCTTCCAGTCAAAATATGGCGATAAGATGAGCAGTGTGCTGGATATTCAGTATAAAAAACCGAAACGTTTTGGAGGTTCCGCTTATGTGGGCATCCTGGAACAGGGGCTGCAACTCGAAGGCACCGGCAAAAAATCAAAATTCAGTTACCTGCTTGGGGTACGCAACCGCAGCAACCGGAACCTGTTAAGCCGGCAGGATACAAAGGGCAACTATGTCCCCTCCTCTGCCGATTTCCAGGCCCTGCTCAATTACCAGTTCAATTCCAGATGGCAGGCCGAATTGCTGAGCAATATTTCACAAACCCGGTTCACGCTGATTCCCCAGTTCAGCCAGCTCACCACCTCGGTCTTCTCCCCCATTTTTACCGCCACACTCGGTGTGGATATTTATTTCGAAGGCAGGGAAAAAGACCGCTACCAGACCAATATGCTGGGCTTTGCCCTGGTAAACCAACCGACAAAAAAACTGAAACTGAAATGGATGGCCTCCCGTTTTGCCAATGATGAATCGGAGAATATTGATATCACCGGCGCTTATTTATTCGGCAACCGGGATTTTGACAAACGAAACCCCACCTACGGACTGATCATAAACCCGCTGGGCGCCGGGGTATTCCAGAACTGGGCCCGGAATGCACTGAACATGGAGAACTGGAATATCTCGCACAAGGGAAATTATGAACAGGGCAAACATGCCTGGCAATGGGGACTGGGCTATGACAGGACTTCCATTGCCGACAAACTCAATGAATGGGAATTCCAGGATTCAGCCGGTTATGCCCTTCCCTACCAGCCCAACCTGCTGCAATTGAGCAAACAGGTCAGGTCCGGTGCAAACCTCGATGTCAATAAATACTCCGGCTATGTCCAGGACAATATTTTACTGGGTGATTCATCTCACTCATTCACCCTGAGCGCCGGCTCCCGCTTTAATTATAATTCACTGAACAAGGAGTTTATTATCTCTCCCCGTCTTGGGGCCAGCTGGAAACCGGCTTCCAAAAAAGATATTATTTACCGGCTTGCCTTGGGTGCCTATCATCAGCCTCCCTTCTACCGCGAACTGAGAAGATATGATGGCTCGGTGAATACGGATCTGAAATCACAGAAAAGCTGGCAGGCCGTTGCGGGCTTTGATTATAATTTCATCGGGCTGAGCAACCGGCCCATGCGCTGGACTACTGAATTTTATTACAAACGCATGAGCGATGTGGTGCCCTATGATGTGGACAATGTGCGGGTCCGTTATTTTGGAGAGAACAATGCGAAGGCGTATGCCACCGGGATAGAAATGCGGCTGCACGGGGAACTGGTGCCTGATGCCGAGAGCTGGATCAGTATCGGCATCATGAAAACGGCTGAAGACATCAGCGGCGATCATTATTACCGGTATAAAAATGCCGCCGGGGAATTCATAACTGCGCAAAGCAGCGACCAGGTGGTAACTGACAGCAGCCGTTTTGAAGCAGGCTGGCTGAGAAGACCCACGGACCGCCGGATCACATTTGGAATGTTCTTCCAGGATTATCTTCCCACGAATAAGAATTTTAAAATGTTCCTGAACCTCTTGTATGGAAGTAACCTGCCTTATAATATTCCAGGCGCTGTGCGGTACCGCAATGCGGCCGTCATCGAGCCTTATATCCGGGCCGATATCGGTTTCAGCGCCCTGTTAGTGGATGACGACCGAAGCAGGCGGCGCAGTCATTCCCCTTTCCGGAATTTTGATAATATCTGGGCCAGTCTCGAGGTCTTTAATATTATTGACCGGGCGAATACCATTTCTTATCTCTTTATCAAGGATTTCTCCAATACCATCTACCTCATGCCCAACCGGCTGACCCCGCGGTTATTGAATGTCAAGATTATAGCGAGGTGGTGAGCAAAGCGTATGCGGCTGCCCTTTAGCAGCTACGTATGGATACGTAGCAATTCCGCAGGAATACCCCGAATCCCCGAAAGAAAAAGTACAGACATTTGACTTCCATCCAACGGCTTATTAGTTTTGTTCCAACAGAGAAATCAAATCCTGTGAAGAAGATATGGCCCCGTATCCTTTGAATCAATCAACTTCTATACTTTAAGGGACCATACTTTATTAAGCCCCGGTTTTCCGGGGTTTTTTATGCCTGTAATACTCATATACCGGGCCCGAAGAGGTTTACCCAATAAGGCCGAAACCCCTGACCTGAGCCGGTTAATTTCCGGCCCGGACCGTTTTATTTGCCTCTTTACTCAGTGCCGCCCGGTGAAGGATGATCCGCTCTCGCGCTGTATCCACTGTTAATTCCACCCAGCCATTGTAGCGCTGGTCATTTACCGCAACCTGGCAGGGCAGGTATTTATGCACGGCGTTTTTCCAGTGCCCTTCCCAGCGATCGGGGCTTGTCCCCGAGATCACTTTCTGAACAAGTACGATGGCCGATAGTTCAAACCACTGGAAGCCATTAAAATTCCCCGTTACAATCGAATCCCCGCTATTCATTACGGGGATTTCTTCCGCGCTGTTAACAGGAAGATTGCATGCAATATTACTGGTCACCAGGAACTGTCGTTTATCCACCTGCTCAACCGGGTCTCCCACCAGCCGGGTGGAGAAATGCAGATCCATCCGGCCATCATGATTCAGGTCGATCGCATACCCGGCTGCATTGGGTTTGATCTCCCGGCCGGCAAGATCAAAATATTCCATCTCCGGGTGCTGTGGAGCCGGCTGAACAATAAGGTGCTTATCTTTTTTACACGAAACAATGCCTGTTGCAATCAGCACAGCAAACAATAGCTGTAATCCCCTTACCAGTCTTTTTTTCATCACTCAATCTTTTTTTGCAAATGTAAAAGACCCCGAAATTTCAAAAGACGGCTGACCGGCCGATTAACAAAATAATAAGAGTGTTGCAACAGCCTGCTGTTACAGGCGGCCCGTATTTCGGGTAGGCGGCATCGTTGTACCTCTTCTGCCATAGTCGCACGAATGGAGGTTGCGGGAAATCGGATGCCGCTGCGGATTCAGGGCTGTCCCGCCCAATTTCCCGATTAACTGTAATTTTGCATCCTGTTCACCCGGCACCGGGCCATTTGCCTGTGTCCACCCGGGTTGAACCCTCAAACCTGCAAATGAATAAATCGACCATACGGGAGATCCGGGAACGATTTGACAAGGATGTAGAACGGTTTTCAAACCTGGAAACCGGACAGGTTTCCACTATTGATGCCCGTATATCCCTGGAGCTGATTACAGAAGCTTCTAAAAGAATCATCCCCGGCGCCAAAAACCTGCTGGACATCGGCTGTGGGGCCGGCAACTACCCGCTGATGATGCTGACAAAAATCCCCGACCTCAATTGTACACTGGTAGACCTGAGCAGGCCGATGCTGGACAAAGCACTGGAAAGGGTATCGCTGCAAACAAAGGGTACGGTTGAGATCATACAGGGCGATATACGGGAAGTTGAATTGCAAAAAAATTATTACGATATCATCCTGGCCGGTGCGGTCCTGCATCATTTAAGAGATGACAATGACTGGGAAACCACGTTCCGGAAGATCTACAGCTTATTGAGACCGGGTGGCTGCCTGATGATCTCGGACCTGATCAGCCAGGAAAATGAATTGCTCAATGACTATACCTGGGAACGGTATGGCGATTACCTGGAACAGGCCGGTGGCAAAGAATACCGGCAGAAAGTACTGGACTATGTGGCAAAGGAAGATTCTCCCCGGCCAATGACCTACCAGTTAGACCTCATGAAAAAAGTTGGTTTTCGCAGTGTTGAAATTCTGCATAAAAACATGTGTTTTGGCGCTTTTGGTGGGATAAAATAATAATTAACCCATTTCCGGAGATATGGCCCTGCTTTCTGCGCCATCCTTCTGAAAGAATAATGGCATTCGCTCATGAAAGGATTTTTTATCTTCCTGGCCGGCCTGACCCCTCTCCTTTCTTCAGGTCAGGATATGTCTTCCGTCCGTACCATTGACAGTATCATTGCTGCCAATGAAAATGACCGTACCCTCCTGAAGACCGTTCATGATACAGCCCGGTATGTAAAAGAGGATGGCGGTACCCGCTGGGACTCGCTGTACAGCCACCGGGAATATTTATACAGAAATGGCAAAATCGTCCGGATTGTGGCCTGGAACAAGTATGGAAGCTGGCGAAACGATATGGTTGCCTGTTATCATAATGACGAAACCATAAAATTCTCCAAAGGGGAATCATTTGAAGGCACCGCTTTCTATGCGGCGTTGAATTTCGAAATTTACTATTATGGAGACAAAGAAATAAAGTTTACATGGCTCACACCTAAACCTGATAATGTTATAAAGGTTGATTCAGATATATTCCTGATATGGGCCCAATCCTTATTAAAGGACAAAAAATAGAGAGGGTAAGGAAAATGAAACCTGTAAAAACCGCGATTCCCCCGAAATCACTGCTGCATACCACGAAGCAAGCGTACGACTATACGGATAGTTTCCGGGGCATCCTGCAGGACAACCAGAATCAATTCACCCCCGCTGATGCCGCGAAAGCTTTTTTCTCCAGCGGCCCTGAATGGGTGGGGAAATTATTCACACTGCGGAATAAAATCGTTTCCCTGGTTGGACTGAAAACAGCGGGTTCCCCGGGTGATCGCCAGCGCCAGCTTAAAAATTTTACAGGTAACCCGGGGGAACAGCTGGGTCTCTTCAAAGTTTATGAACGGACCGAACATGAAGTGATCCTCGGGGAAGATGACAGACACCTGGACTTCCGGGTCTCCCTGTTTATGGAGCCGGACGAAAATGATAACCGGCAAAAAGTGCTGACCATTACAACAACCGTAGTATTTAATAACTGGTTTGGCCGGCTCTATTTCCTCCCGGTACGGCTCTTTCACAAACGGATCGTACCGGTTATGCTGAAAGGGATTGTTAAAGAATTAGAAAAAAGAAATCATTAACCCGGCGGTCTCCATCCCTTTTTTATCTTCGCCCGCCCTGCGCAGCACAGTACAGGGCATTCAGCTAAATCTGCCTGCGCATTGCAGAGCGGGATTCAAACGGAAAAATAAAACAAAGACCATGAAAGCAATTGTGATTGGAACCGGCCGGATGGCCAAAGGAATTATTGGGGTTTTATCCAAAGCCTACCCGAAGGAAATTGGTCTCTACAGCCGGGATACCGAAAGGGCCAGGGCCACCATCAGCGAACTGCAGGCTGAAGCTATTGTTGTATCAGCAGAACAACTGTTTGACTGCGGGATCCTGATCCATACCCTCTGGTATAAAGATGTGCTGGAATTTGTACAGCAACACAAAGAGGCATTAAAGGGAAAGATATTCGTGGATATCACCAATCCCTTCAATGAAAAATTTGACGACTTTGTGACCGCTTACGATACCTCTTCCGCCGAGGAGATTCAGCGCCTGATCCCGGATACAAAGCTGGTGGGCGCTTTTAAGAATACCTACTGGGTGGTTTTTGACAACCCTGAATTCGGCGGTATCAGGAGCGATATATATGTCACATCCAATGACGAAGCCGCCCGTTTACGCATTATAGACCTGCTCAGGCCCACTCCTTTCCGGATCTTTGATGCCGGTCTTCTCAAAAACAACCGGACCATCGAAAGGATGACCTTACTGGAAAAAGAACTGGCCGGCAAGGCCGGAAACCACCCGCGGGTTTCCTTTCATCTTTGGGGTGTCGCGGACCGATGAGCGAATCCGCCGGCCCCGGGGCAAGGGGAATAAGCTGACCCATCAACTGCCATTTATGAAGCCCGCGCCGGAAAAGGAATGCGCGACCCCTGGAACCGGTCGGCCCCCGCTTTCCCGTCAATAAAGTGCAATTGTAGCCGGAACAGATGGCATCATTAAACCCCGAAGCGGATAACAGGTCTACAGCTACAAATAAATAAGTCAATGACCCGTAACCTGCTGCCCTTCGCATTTTTGTTTATCCAGTTCTTTGCCCTCAACGCCTGCCGGAAATCACCAGCTACCGGGGATGGCGGGCAAAACCCGGCTACTAATTTCCAGGGAAAAGGGGGAATTTATTACCTGGGCAGTGCAGACATACCGGTCAATAATGAAGCCTATGCCAACCCGGACATTGCGGGAGCCGTTGTGCGGTTCAAATGGGAAACCCTGGAAACATCGCCCGGCGTTTTCGACTGGACCTTTATCGATGGTGAAATCAGTAAAGCAAAAGCAAACCATAAAAAAGTAAGCCTCCAGGTATTGGGTTATCCTTCCTGGGTCATTTCCACCCTGGGGGCCGCATCCTACCGCTACATTGATAAAAATGCATACCATACAACTTACCTGGATACCCTGCAGGAGGTGATCCCCTGGAACGATACCTATTTAAACCGGATATCCGCGCTGACCGGTAAACTCGCGGAAAAATATGCAGGTGACACAACCGTCGCCTATCTGAACCTGATCGCCGGGCAAATCAGCCGCGGTCTGCCCGACAGCGTAATAACTACCAACGGGCCAGGAGCCTTTTATACTTTATACGCATACAATGCCGACACCCTTGTGGCGAAAATGAAACCGCTGCTGGATTTATACATGAGCAGGTTCCCCAAAACACCCTTATGGAATTCTGTCGACTACGTTTCATTCGAAACGAAAGCATCCGGGAGGGCCGTCAACTATCTCTGCTCCCAATACACCGCTTATGGCAGTGCTGCCTACCCCGACCGGTTCGGCTGCTGGCGCGAAGATCTTTCCGCCTGTAATCCGCAACCAACGGTACAACCCGGCAGCCAATGGTACACCATGTCACAAAACAGCAGCAGGACCGGTGCGCAAATGCTCTGGAATGTGCAGGATGGCCCTGAAAGAATGAATAAATGCGGGGTCGTTCCCGCTACAAAACAGGCGGTACTCGACAGCAGTTTCAACAACGGGTTAAGGTTAGGTATGCGCTATTTTGAAATTTATGGCGCGGACCTGCAGGATGCCAGCCTGCGTTCAAATATTGCAGGGTATAACCAAATCCTGCGATCCAGGTACGCGTACTGAAAAAAAGCTCTTCCATACCCCCGGGTCCATGGAAACAGGGTACTCTTATCGAAGTACAGGGATGAAACACCGGGCTGAAATATCAAAATTTAAACGACCTCACACCCGACACCTGACAACTGACAACTAACAACCGACACCTCCATTACCTCCATTTATTCCTGAACCGATCCCATGTTGTCAGCCCGATCTTCAATTGAACGGGATTGTTGAATTTATTCGCCGCAGAACCCACCACATAAACACCCAGTTTGACCCGGGCCAGCGGGTTGAAGGGCCATTTGAAGACCCGCTCCAACCCGGCAAAGAATTCAAAATAACGCAGGGATCTTTCCTTTGTGATCAGGAACCCGCCGCCCGCGATCTCCTGTAGTTTAAGCTTTTTCAGGAAGGGAACTTTATTGATCAGGGCCCCGTTGAATTCATGCAGCAGGTTCCCCTGGAAAAAACGGTCAAAGACCGGGAAGGTGGAATCCAGCGCCTGGAAAGAATTCTGCGGGTTCTGGAAGAAAAGCGGGTCTCCCTGGCGCATGAATTTGTAATCAATAATCCGGAGGTCTTTGATTTTGGCAAAATCACCCGTCTTGATATAATAGGAGGTATTTCCCAGTATGCCCAGGTTGATACTCTGTTCCAGCCCGAATTCAAAATAGTCGAAGCTGATCTCACTTCCGAACAGGGTGGGTATGCCCTTTTTCCAGATCACATAAAAAGTGGGCCATTTGGAGCCCAGGAATATTTTCTCCTTCGGTTCCCGGATATATTTCAGCCCCGGTGTGAGATAGAGCTTAATCTCATTGTACGTTGCATTGTAAGCCTCAAAATCCACCGGCGGCTCATTGGGTATCCCGAAAATGCTGTCGGCATTGTTTCCTACTTTATAACCGGCGACCGAGCGGCGGAAGGCCACTTCAAATTTATTCATGAGCCGGACCCCGTTAATTATCTCCAGTTCATGCCCTACTTCTATCGAATTATTCAGGTAGATATTACTGCGCTTAAGCACATTCACCCAGGCATCCCCGGGATAAATGAATTCAAAATTGCGGCCGGCTGTGATGTTGACCTGTCCCTGGTTAAAGGGATTGTATTTCCTCCGGAGGCCAATGGTCCCGTTCAGGTCACGGTTACGGAACCCGTAACTGAGATCCGCCTCAAGAGACAGGTTTTTCCTTGAAGGATAGGTCTTCCGGTACGCACCGGACACTTTCAACCGGGCCCCGCCGAATGCGATTGGCTGTACCAGGGAGGTGATCGGTGGCAGGATCCACATCCGTTCTTTTTTGTGGTCATTGAACACCTGCCCGAATACCAGCATCTTGGTCCAGGTGATCCGGTTCAGGATGCGATCCATGGAATCCAGGTAGGATTCACTGCGCATATACTTATATATACTGTCCTGGTAACGGGTATACCTGGCCTGCTGTACCGACAACGGTTCAGTCCGCACCTGTTGCCAGAACAGGGAATCCTTTTCATAAGCCTGCTGGGTGGTGGTGCTTACTTCATTCCCGAAATGGCCTTTCTTAAAACTCTTTTTCAGGTCATAACCGGAATAGACGGCGATCGTTTCCCCATAGCGCCTGCCCCTTTTTACTTTCGTATAATAATTAAACTGCTGCCGGGTGATCATCCTTGCACTGTCCCCTACATTACCATATTCCTGTTTCACTTCCATATAATCAAACTCCGGCATATGCGCGGGAGGGATCCGGAACCCGGTACTGAATACGGTCCAGGTGCTGTCCTGGATGCGGATCTCCCCCTCTATCGTGGCATTGCTCAGCTGGCGCGGGCGGATAGCAATGGTATAGATCTTGGGCTTTACTGTCCGGTCGATCTTAATGGTCTTGAATTTATAGGCGATCAGGCCGCTATAACTCAGCGGGGACACAAAGGGGATCTTGGACACCGGGGGCGCCTGGATCATA
>JBBIGW010000139.1:0-9826 GCA_037447355.1 Bacteroidia bacterium
ATTTTTCGGGATATTGATATCGCGGGTAAGGCTGATCGTTACCACGATGGCGCTTACATCCTTATCCCTTTCTTTCTTATCGTAAACCGTGCCGATGGGCAGGCCGTTGATCTTTACCTCGTTTGACTTTTCAAGCGTACCCAGTTCATTGAAAACGGCATAGATCTTTTTGGTCCGGCTGAACACGTCTTTTCCCTTCAGGAAATTGAAGCCGATAATAAGAATGGTGAGGGCGACAATGGTTAAAATACCAACTTTGGTTTCGTTGCTGATTTTCATTCTGCTGCGATCCGGCGGATTAAGGCCATTCGGGGGCCAAATTAGCTAATTATTTTTAAACCGCTTAGCGCTTCAGAAAGCCTTTTTGGTTTCTTCCTCTTCCGGGCCGGGTTTTGATTTGGCTTCCAGCTTTTCCTTATAACGTTTGATCGCCGTGAAGATATTGGTCACGATTTCGGCCTGGCCGTTTTCACTGCTCAGGTATTCCTCTTCTTCGGTATTGGAGATAAAACCGATTTCGATCAGGATACTGGGCATCCCGGTTGCCTGCAACACCCAGATGCCTTTATCGTTCCGTTGTTTTACGCCCCGGTCAACCCGGCCGGCAGCCGTAAATTCCTGTTGAACCATATCCGCAATGTTCAGGCTTTTCCGGAAATAATTCTGCGCATAGATCAGCATCCGGGCTTTCTCCGTGGGATCAGAAGGATCGGGCAGGGAGAGGGTGGACGTGGAATCGATTTCGCCGGTATAATCAGGGTTCTTGCTCACGGAACGGATCTTGTCATCATTCTTATTCATGGCCCATACATAGGTCTCCGTTCCCTTGACCTTGTTCTCTACCCAAACGGTCTCGTACTGGTATTCGTAATACGTTTTTTTATAGGTCTTTTTCCCTTTTTTCACCGTTTTGGTACGCGGGATCCTTCCGACCACCCGGCGTTCATTCCAGCCACCGGGATGCCGCCCGGCCGAATTACAGTGAACAGCGATAAAAAGATCACCGCCTGACTGGTTGGCCAGGTCGGCCCGGTATTTCAGCGCGGCGTCTTTATTGGGTTTATTACCCGGAAGTATATCCGTAGTCCGGGTAAAGATGAGTTTCAGATCAGGCCAGGCTTTTGCCAGGGTATCGCCCAGTTTTAAAGAAACCTGCAGGGAAATATTGGCCTCTGATTCATGGGTTCCCATGGCCCCGGGGTCAAGGCCCCCGTGACCGGGATCGATAATAATGGTCTGTATGGGTTTTCTCCCCCCGGACTGGGCCCCGGTCCCGTTGAGAAAACAGGAGCCGAGAATCAGGCAAAGGGTGATCATTACATTTTTCATTGGTTCCTGTTTAAGGTGGTTCAGGCCTGCCCCGGTCAGCGGGAAAATGCCCTTTCTTTTTCCTCAATGTGATTCAACATGGCGGATACATTGCGGGTATCGTGCCGGCTCTTATTCCCGCTGTTATCGTTTTCGGATGCGGGAGTCTGATTTTTTTCCAGCCAGGCAATATAGGAAAATACTGCTTTGCTGATGCAGCCGGCTAATTCTTTTTGGCCTTCTTTACTGTTCAGGTAATCTTCTTCGGCCCGGTTGGTGATATACCCGGTCTCCACCAGGATACTCGGCATGGCCGTGGCCTGCAATACCCAGATGCCAACACCCCGCTGGCGAACATCGCGGTCAACGCGCCCGACTTTGGCAAATTCATCCTGTACAAATCCGGCCAGGGTAGCGCTGCGTTTGAAAAACTGTTTTGTCTTTAATAAAGAAAGGGCAATGAATTCAGGCGAATTGGGATCCACTTCGCCATAGTTTGCTTTGTAATTATCCTCCATCAGCATGGGGGCATTTTCCCGCATGGCCACTTCCTTGTCTTCGTTCTTATGGGCCCCCCAGATATAGGTTTCCGTACCCTTGGCCGGGTTGGGTATGCTGTATGTTCGGTATTGGGGAACCGTCCTGGTTCTTTTCTTCCTGTTTTTCCCTTTACCGGTATAGTAAGTAACGGTTTTATGTCCCACGAGTTCGGAACGCCGCATGGGTACAGCCGCATTTACATGGATACAGATAAAGAGATCTCCCTTGTTTTCATTGGCGATTTCGGCACGGCGGTGAATGGGGGTGATCTTTTCCGTGGGGCGGCTTTCCACGATCCGGATTTCCGGCATTTCCGCCTGGAATTTTTTTACCAGCTCCTTTGAAACAGCGAGGCAGATTTCGTCTTCGTAGGAGTAGGATCCCCGGGCCCCGTTATGTCCCCCGTTTTCCATGATACCATGCCCGGCATCCACGATGATGGTCTTTATGACTTTTTGCTTTATCCGCGGGGAGCCGGTGGCGGAAGGGGTGAACGAAAAAAAGCTGATGCAAAAGGAAAGAAATAAAAAAACAAGGAATATGCGTTTGATCATAGTTTTTCATTTTGCGTCTGGTGGACGATGCATCACAGGGGCGGTATAAAATTCACAAATTGTTTAGGCTGATCAATAGGTAGCCGTCGGATAATGATTTACATTTGCTTCCGCTGATGACGCCTCTGTACAAATTTAGGTCAAATTATTTTTCTTACGGGATACTGACTGCAGTTATAATTTACTCACAAACGTGGATAACAGCTGCTCACAGTGTGCCGCATCCTTTTTTTGGGAGTCCTTTAACAACCATCGCCGATACCAGCAAACCCCGTCCCGGTGCAGACAGCAACCGGGTACTGAACAGGGTGGAAGGCGATGCCGGCCGGATCCCCGGTGCCGATACCAGCGGTATCCCTGGTACCGATACGGCTTTAACACAAAAGACGGATACTTTCAACCTGAAATTGTCAAAGGATTCACTGGAAGCCCCCCTGAAATACGAGGCCGCGGATTCGGTCATTGTTATGATCAAAGCGAAGAAGATTTATCTCTACGGGAAGACAAAAACGGATTATACCGATATCACCCTTACCGCTCCCAAGGTTGAAATGGACCAGGCTACCCAGGTGGTGACGGCTTTTAACCGGAAAGACAGTACCGGGAAAGTGATTGAATCGGCGCATTTTAAAAGTTCGGATAATGAATTTACCAGTGATACGATCCGGTATAATTTTAAATCGCAGGTGGGGCTCACCAAAAATACATTTACCCAGCAGGGAGAGATCCTGGTAATCGGGGACGCGGTAAAAAAAGTAAACCAGAACACCACGTTCATCAAGGGGGCCCGCTTTACCACCTGTATGCTGGATGATCCGCATTTTGCTTTTGTTACGCCCAAAATGAAAGTGATCAACCAGAAGCTGGCCATATCGGGTCCCGCGCACCCTGAATTTGAGGGTGTGCCGGTTCCTATCTACCTGCCCTTTGGTTTTTATCCCCTGAGCCAGGGAAGGCATTCGGGGTTATTACGACCCAATTTTATTACTGATGAAGTGAGGGGACTGGGATTGCAGGGGTTGGGCTATTATAAAGTGCTGAATGATTACTGGGACGCGGAGCTATCCGGGGACATTTTTTCTTACGGGGAATGGGCGGCGGGTTTGAGAACGACCTATCGGAAAATCTATAAATACAACGGTGGTTTCAACCTGACGATGCGTTCCTCCAAGCAGAATTTCAAAGGAGACCCTGATTTTTTAAAGAGCCGGATCTATAATGTTACCTGGAATCATACTATGGACAGCCGGGCCAGGCCGGGGATTAATTTCAGCGCGAATGTCAATGCCGGTTCCACCCGGTACAACCGGCTGGTACCGGGAAATGCTTACCTGAATTACCAGAACCTGCTGGGGTCTTCTATCACGTTCAGCAAGACCTGGAAGAATAAGCCCTATAATCTTTCCGTAAGTGCCAACCACTCTCAGAATAATAACCTGGGGACGGTCAATCTCAGCCTGCCCAACCTGGCATTTACGGTGAGCACGATTTACCCGCTCCAGAATAAGAACAGGGCCGGTTCCGCCAAATGGTACGAGAACCTGGGGATCGCCTATAATGGTACATTCAATAATTCCATCAGTTTTAATGATACCATTTCGTATGGAAAGAACGGGGTGAAACCTTTTTTCCGTTACCTGCTTGATACGGCGCAGTGGTCAGCCCAGCACAATATTCCCATTACCCTGTCGCTTCCGCCCATCCTGGGGGGCAGAATACTGGTGGCGCCGGGGATCAGTTACAGCCAGTCATGGATACAGCGAACTACCCGTTATCAATGGAATGACGCATTGAAAAAAGTGGAAACGATCACGACCAAAGGCATTTTTATTGATCAGCGGGGATCCCTGTCATTAAGTTTTAATACAGCTCTTTTCGGTACAGTGCAGTTTAAGAAATCCCGGATCATCGCCCTCCGGCATACCATCCGGCCCATGACGGGATTCAGTTACACCCCGGACCTCAATAAAGCGCATATCCGGAGTACCCAGGTGGATACGACCGGGAAAATACTTTATTACAATGAGATCGGCGGCGGGTTCCTTTACAATACATCTTCCCGGCGCTCCGGCGCAATGAGTTTCGGGGTCGATAACAATATTGAAATGAAAGTCCGGTCCCGTAAAGATACCGGTGACCTGGCCATCAAGCGGGTGAAACTGATTGAAGGATTTGGCTTCAGTGGTTCTTATGATTTTATCCGGGATTCTTTCCGGTTATCACCTATCCTGATTTATTTTCGTACTACCCTGTTTGAAAAAATAAATATTAATGCCCGCGCCAGCCTGAATCCCTACCAGGCGAATGCCCGCGGTTATGATATACCCCGCTATGCCTGGCAGGGCGGTAAGTTCAGCCTGGGCCGTTTAACCTCGGGCAGCATCTCGATGAGTACGAATTTCCAGAGTAAGCCCAAAGACGCAAAAAAGGATGCGGCGCGGAAAAAGGCGGTTGAAGAGCGGCTGAATGATCCGGCCCTCCAGGGGGACCAGCAGCGATTACTCGAGTACATGCAGCAGAATCCTTCGCAGTTTGTGGATTTTAATATTGACTGGAACCTGAGTTTGAGTTACTCCCTGTCCTTTGTGAACCGGATCAAACCCGATTTCTCCGGGTTTGAAAAGGATTTTACCCTGGGTGGGGTATCCTTTAACGGGGGCTTTAACCTGACTCCGAAATGGAAACTGACCGGGAGTGGAAGTTATGACCTTGAAACGCTGAAGCTGCAGTATATTTCAATGTCCATCAACCGGGACATGCACTGCTGGCAGTTATCCATCAACGTTATACCGGTTGGCTATAACCGTTCCTTTAATTTCTCCATCAGTCCCAAGTCCACCCTGCTCCAGGACTTAAAGATCAACCGGACCCGTTATTTCAATGGTTATTGACCGGATCCGGCCAGGTAGTACTCCCTGGTGATGCGGAAGATTTCCTCCTTTAACTGGTCGGCGGTTTTCCCGTTAACCGGCACCGGTTCCAGGAAATGGATCCCGATCCTGGCGGGCCAGAAGTAGAAGGCCTTGTGCAATGGCATCGCTTTCCGGGTATTGAAAATAACAGCGGGCAGAATGGCATGACCCGTATCCACGGCCAGTTTAAAAGCGCCGTCATGGAATTTCTTCAGGGGCTCGGGTGTGCGGTTGCGGGTCCCTTCCGGGTAGATGCACATGTGCATGTGCCGCTGAAGCACCGTTTTCATTTTTTCATAACTCTCTTTTCGGCTTTTTTCACTTTTACGGTCCACGAGCACGGCACCTTTCATATAGTAGAAGCCGAACAGGGGCACTTTGGTAAAGGAGGATTTCGCGATCGTTTTGTTGGGTCCCTGTATAAAGGGAGAGGAGAGCGGTACATCCAGCAGGGAATTGTGGTTGCAGGTAACGATATAGGTTTCTCCTTTTTTGAAATGCTCCTTCCCTTTTATTTCAAAGCGGCAGCCCACCAGGGTCAGCCAGATCTTCATCCAGATCCGGGCGATACGGATAAAAATGTCCTGCCCTTTTGGATCCGGGATCAGCCAGGTGGTCATGGAAGGGATATAGAAAATCAGGAAAGTGATCATAAAGGTCAGGATCGCCCAAAGAGCCAGTAAACGCCCGGTTATATTTTTTATGAAATTCATACGAAGTGTTATGTTTAAGCAGCCCGGGGCTCAAAGCTGTTTTCCCGCCATTTCAGGACAGCCGCCAGTCAATCGGATCGATCCCCTGTTTAACAAGGTATTCATTTGTTTTGGAAAAATGTTTGCAGCCCAGGAAGCCGGCATGGGCCGAGAGCGGGGAGGGGTGGGCCGCCCGCAGGATCAGGTGTTTGGCCTGGTTGATCAGTATGCTTTTTTCCTGGGCGAATTTTCCCCAGAGGAGAAAGACCACATGTTCTTTCTTATCCGAAATGGTTTTGATCACCGCATCGGTGAAAGGCGCCCAGCCGATTTTGGCATGACTCATCGGTTCGCCGGCCCGTACTGTGAGGGACGCGTTCAATAGGAATACCCCCTGTTCGGCCCAATGAGTCAGGTTGCCATGCGGAGGAACGGGAATGCCGGTATCGTCCTGCAATTCTTTAAAAATATTGACCAGGGATGGGGGTGGGGGTACACCCAACTGAACAGAAAAGCAGAGACCGTGTGCCTGCCCGGGTCCGTGATAGGGGTCCTGCCCGAGGATCACCACTTTTACTTTATCAAAGGGAGTTGAATTGAACGCGTTAAAGATCAGGGTTCCGGGCGGGTAAATTGTTTTGCCTTGTGCTTTTTCGGTCTTTATATGTAAAGCAGCCTGCTCAAAGCAGGGTTGGTTGAATTCGTTTTTGAGTACTGATTTCCAGGAGGCTTCGATCTTTACATCCATGGGTTTACCTTTGGCTGCAAGCTAAAAAAAAATTACCTTTGCCGCTCGTTCTTTTAAAGATTGGTCCGGTAGCTCAGTTGAATACCTGCCTGCCGGCCCGCTTCGCCGCGAGGCGAGCAGGCAGGGAGCAACTGCCAACAATAGTTTATGTATTATGTATATGTAATACGGGGTGAAGCCGATGGTCGTTTTTACGTTGGAATTTCTGAAAATACAGAGAAGCGGCTTGAGCAGCATAATAAGGGTATGACATTTTCCACAAAAGGATACCGGCCCTGGAAACTGTTTTTTACCGAAAAGTTTGAAACCAGGCTAGAAGCGAGAAAGCGTGAAGTGTATTTGAAATCGGGAACCGGGAAAGAATATATTAAAAGAAAATGGTCCGGTAGCTCAGTTGAATAGAGCAACTGCCTTCTAAGCAGTAGGTCATTGGTTTGAATCCAATCCGGATCACATTAAATCAGAAAGCCCGTCAGCATTGAACCTGGCGGGCTTTTCTTTTTCAGGATGATTGTGTTTTATTCTTCTTCCTCCACCGGAACCCGGATGGTTAACAAGCTGCCTTTCCCCGGCAGTCGTTTAATATCAAGGGTTCCCTGTAACATGTAGCAGCGTTCTTTCATTTCCAGGAGCCCGATATTTGAGGCGGATTTTAACCCGGCTGTATCCGGCCCGGGGCCATTATCTTCTACCTGTAATACCACTTCTCTCTTGTTCCGTATCAGGGTCACCGTTACATAAGTAGCCATCGAATACTGGCCGGCTATGTACAGGGCTTCCTGGCAAATCCGGAATAACCCGGTATTGACCGTTTCTGGCAACTGCAGGTATTTTTCTGCACTCTTATAAGCCGTTTTAAAATGATACTGCTTTTCGGATTCTGCCAGTTGCCAGCGGATTGCCACATCCAGCCCGATATCATCCAATGTGCCTGGCCGCAGGGAAGCGGCAATATCCCGGACAGCCAGGATGGAATTCTCCAGTAGTTTAAGCGTCTCACCGGCCCGTGTTTCCGCCATTGCCAAATTGTCAACTGCATGTTCCCTGATCCAGGAAACATTCATTTTGATCACACTGAGCTGCTGCCCCAGTTCTTCGTGAATATCTTTGGCAATCCGGATCCGCTCTTCTTCCCGGATGTTCTGGAGGTTAGCGGCCAGTTCGCGTAATTGTTCAGACATCTCCCTGATTTCCGTCTCCGCTTTCCGGTGTTTGCGGATGGACCGGATGAGGGAAAGAATCAGGGCGGAAAAAACCAGCGCCGCTATCAGCAATACAACAAGCAACTGGTTCTTGGTTTTGATCTTCTGTTCCTGCAGGATATATTTTTTTTCGGATTCCCGGGCTGCTGTTTCGAGGAACCGGTACACATCGTTCCCGTATTGTTCCAGGTCGGTCTGGATCCGGATGGACCGGATATTCGCCGAATCGGAGGTAGTCATATACTCATTGACATATTGAAGCTGCCGCTCCGAATTACCCCGGTTCAGTAAAACAAGCTGGCTGTAAATGACCCGCAGGTAATTGGATAAATTATTCCGCCCGCAAAAATCAGCTGCTGTTTCCAGGGCGGATTGCTGTAAACCAGTTTGGTCCGTTTGCCGGTAGATACGGGCTAGCTCGATCATGGATTCCGCGGTAGCGATCTTTTGCGAATTGGGCCCCAGGGTGTTTGAAATAGCCAATACCTTTTCAAAATAGGTCCTGGCGCTGTCGTTATGCCCTGCTATCAGTTCCAGTTTGCCCATTACCTTGTAGCAATTGGAGAGAATGGCCAGGTTCCTGGCGGAATCAGTAAGAATATGGATGGCATATTCAGTTAATTCCCGGCTTTTTTTAAAATCGCCTGAGAGCAGGCAGCTTTCGCCCAGGTTATGGGCCGTCACCGCAATACGGTCATTGATCTTTAACCGGGAGAAGATTTCAAAAGCCAGTTGATGGTATCTTATTTCTTCGGGGTGATTTTGTGCCTTGCGCATGGCATGTCCTATCGTGATATAGCAATTGGCGATCCCGGCAGAGTCATCCAGCCGCTGGTAGATATCCAGTGCTCTTCTTAGGTATTCTGCGGCAATAATGGTCTCGTTGCTGTTTGAAAATATACTGGAAAGCCCCCGGTAACCATAGGCCTGTCCTTTGAGGTAATTGATATGCAGCGAGGACTTCAGGGCTTCACTGGCAGCTTTTGCTCCTTCAATGGGATCAATAAAAGTCAGTTCCCGGCAGAGGATGTTCAGGGCGTCGATCCGTTGCGTATCCGGTAAACGGGTGTTCTTCAGCAACTCCTTCAGTGAATCAATTTGCTGGGCAGGAGTACAATGGGCGTTTAAAAGAAACGCTGCTACCAACAGAAACTGTCTCATGCGCAAAACTTTGATTTGTGGCTTTCATAAAGACCCTGTCAAAAACAGATATAGAATGAGTGAACAGTACCGGTTCCCGCTCTCCTTATTTGTTTTGAGAAAATCGGGCTGAGCTTCATCGTTCAGAAAACAACGGGATTATTTGCATGGTCCGGTATTTACTATTCCATAAGGTGTTTTTCAAAGTGGCTCCATGTGACAGTTCAAAATTATAAAAGTTATTTCACCGTTTCATATTTCTTTTAGGCCGGTCCTTTTTTAGGGTATTGGCAGGGTAATTCAGCTCCCGGACATATATAGATAAATCAGCTTTTGAAATTCAGGAGTTCAAAACCAATCCGGGCAGAGGAAACAGGAATATTTTAAAGCCTTTTTTTATGAAAGGCGGGAATCAACAGGTTGAACAGCTGTTTTTGCAGGTTTTTCCAGAGGTGTAACAGTATGGCGGCGATACGGGGGCAGCGGAGGCAGTTGGGTTGTGAGAGTAAGTTTAAGGACCACCACTGCTGGCAGCATTACCGGAAAGTTTACATACCGGGTAAGCGGAAACCATCCAGGAACAGGTTGATCTTTGGTTCCGGCAGTTCCTTTTTAGAGTATACGTAGAGAAAGCCTATGTATTTACCATCCGTCCATCCCTTGATCTTCCAGTTGTTTTTTTCCAGGTCGCCCCAGTAATCAATAATACCGCGGGTATTTTCATTGTTGT
>JBBIGW010000140.1:0-9779 GCA_037447355.1 Bacteroidia bacterium
ATTGGGCGTACTCTTTTCAGGAAAAGTCTTTCCAATAGCGGCAGCCTGCTCCTCACATATAGTACTGTTTGTATTAAAAAGGGAATCTCCGGCCTGAGGCAATAATCAATAATCAATCAATTAATAATTCTCCTTCCAGGCGGCTGTATCCCCGGAAATTTCCATTCCTGCAGAAAGCCTTTCTACCCCCTTCATTTTCAACCTGGGGTATATGCAAAAAAAATGGGGCCGGAATAGAAATTCAGCCCCGTTTTTAAAATCCAATATCCTATGAAAAACCAAGACGAAAGTACAACTTTTCTTCAACTTTCCTATAGGACTTTTACGATTTTCAAAACATTTTTTTACTTAGTAATGAGTCTTTTAGCACGGGGGCGTGGATTTATAAATTTTTTGAGATGAGCCGGCGGAACAAGCGCCCCGGTCATCCAAAGAAAAGGGCCGCATCGGTTTGATGCAGCCCTTTATTAATGTTTAAACAATTTTTTAGTAGGACCAGAGATCCTGTTCGAAATTGAATATTTTTTCCTTGATGTTTTCTCCTTCCAGCAAACGCAGGATCGGGTCATTGATATAGTTCCGGATCAGTTTATTGCCCGGGTTATCCAGGGTTGATCTGACAATATAGCTGCTGAACATCCGGCTTTCAAACAATTCTTCCCATGTCATCCGGCTCTGTCCCATGTTTTTGGGATTATATACTTCGGCCTTCGCCAGCATGGGGCGCAGGTCGGGATAGTAAAGCCAGAACAGGGAAGAGGTACCTCTTTCTTTGGTGGTATTCGGAATATACTCTGTTTTAAGGAGGCCGATCCCCAGGATACGTACAAACATCCGGCTGGACTCGCGGTCAAATACCCACTCTTCTTTTAAGCGGAGACGAGTTACTGATTTAGCATCGAAACTGGCCCGGGTTACATTCCAGCCAACAATTTTGTCAATTTGCTTGGTATCGTAAATCGGGAAGGTATCCAGTCTTCCGGCTGTCAGTTGCTGTACATCTGCAACGGCCAGGGGCAGTGTGAAGCGGTCATCAGTAAAAGCGGTTACTTCTCCCGTTTGCACAGCTTTCATCACCATATTCACGAACATCTGGCTGCCATTATCATCCACTGCTTCATACATAAAGGTCTTATTCATCTTCTCCCGGAGATCAAGCTCTCTCCATACTTTTTCGGCATAGAGGGCGTCATCCCAGCGCAGGTGCTCATAAGGAAGGGGGGTGCGCTGGGTCAGGTTGCTCTTGTCAAACGCATTATCATTCCTCAATGATTTTTTTGGGGAGATATCGCTACTGGTGGTGTCATACGATATAGGAAGTCCGGCCATCGGGTCATACCCGGAAGGAGGCTGCGTATTGTTGTTCTGCTGCTGCTCATTTCCGGTCGGAGCCGTAGGGTTTGTCGTTTGATCTTTCTTCTTCCTGGATGTCCTTTGCGCCGTTGCAGGTGTCAGCAGGAAGGCCGCCAGTACCAGGCAAAAACCAAACTTTAGAAATTTCATATTCATGTCACACATTATTTAATGTAATAAACGAGTGAAGGAGCTTTTGTAGTACGTCCGTCGGGCCCTTTTACCCTGATATCATCAATAGTAACCATACGATCCGCCTTAACATGCTGGTTAATAGCTGTTCTGACCGCACCGGAGAATGAAGATCCCTGTACCGGGATGGAAACAATATCATCATCTGTATCACAGGTGAACGTAAAGCTAACCACATCATAAGGGAGTTCAAAAGGGAAATTCTTAATACCGGCTCCAACCCCTCCCTGCGCCTTAAAGGCACCGGCCAGGAAAGGTTCACCGCTGGGCTTACCACCCACATAGGCCTGGGCTTCGGGAATTGTACGAACCCGGAATACTCCGCCGCCGGCTACTTTACCGTCCACAGAAACCGTGATCTTGCAATCATCTGTTACGCTGTTCACACGGGCAATGTATTTACCGTTACCGATCCGGGTCAGGCTTCCGCCGCCGCCGGTGATCACGGCATTTACTTTGTCGTCACCGCCGCCACTGGCCGCAATAGTTACCGGGTTGTCCACGCCGATATACAGTACATTCATTTTATCCAGCGCAATGGAAGCGTTGGCAGAACCCACGGTATAGGGTACGTTAATAAATTTTACTTCATCTTTACCAGTGTTCTGGTTGGTGAAACTGATCCGGACTGGCACATTGAACTGGCCTACTGAAGAAACCGGTATTTTAGTAAATGCATAGCCGGAATCGTTGATCGGTACAGTCGTGCTTCCGATTGTGATCACCGGCCGGGCCGATTTACTGAAGGCGCCGATACCGGCCTTGATCTCCAGTTCCTGGCCGGGCATCAGGTAGTTGGAGTTCTGTCCCACAATTGCAGCATAAGAGTCGAAAACCACTTTCACTTCACCTACTTTCTGGTGACAGAAAGACACCACTTTGTTTTCTGCCCCTTTGATATCGTTCTGGAACTTACTTAAAATGGTCAGACCGGCAACAGTCGGCACCATGTGAAAATAAGCCACATCCCAGGGTTTGGTTTTCCCATCCTGGCCAGGAGGATTTGAAAGATCGATATTCAGGGATTTTTTGAAAGCACTGTCGATTTCAGGATCGATGGCAAGTATATCCGACTGGAATTTTTTCAGTCTTTCAAGAAGTTTATTTCCCTCACCGCCTTTTACGAATAATTTGGTAACAATATCCAGGTTATCTTCCTTGAAAGAAACGGAAGGATCACCCGGTTTGCCGCCTGCTTTTGTGATGATCTGGTTCTTTAATGTTTCAATATACTTGTAAATATCATCGGAAACAGTAACCACTTTTTGGGCTTTCTGAAACCAGGGGGTAGCTCTTTCCGATGTTTCAGGTTCCGACGCCTTATCTTCCAGCGATTTCATAATCAGCCCTGTAGATGCGTTTACAGTAGTATTACTGCTCTCAAGGCTTCTCCTAACCGTTTTGAAAGCGTTCAGTATCTCGGAAGATACATTCAGAGCCAGGAGTGCCGTCAGCACCAGGTACATGATATTGATCATCTTCTGCCGGGGCTCTTTAGGTAAAGACATGACTATTTAGGTTTAATAGGATTAGAAATGATGACTTTTAGTATCCGGCCGGTAATCACGGTTCAGGTGGACCGGCTCATACACAGTTTGGATTAGCTGCGACCCTGCATGGCAGTAAGCATATTACCGTAAATATTATTCAGGCGGCCCAGGTTTGTAGCGAGGTGACCGATCTGGTCCTGTACTTTCTTGGCATCATCTGCACTGTTCAGCATGGCATTTGATGTTTCAGATAATTTACCATAGAAGGAGTTCAGGGCTTTCAGGTGATTGTTGCTTTCCTGTAATTCCAGCTCATAGATGGTATTCAGGGATGCCAGGTTCTTGGTCAGTACCTGGATCTGCTCATGGAATACTTTGGCGCCTTCCGTAGCGGTATTAAACGCCCCAACGGAAGAAGCGGCAGAGGTATATGCGTCTTTTACCCGGTCCAGGTGGCCGGTCACTTCGCGTGTCTTTGTGGTAAAGTCAGCGGTGGCATTGATCGTATCCCCGATACTGGTCAGCCCGGTAACCGTGGTGTTCAGTTGTTTGAAGCCATCGCCCAGTCTTTTCATGGTGTCAGGAGAAATATCAGCCTCGGCCAGCATTTTATCCATGGCGCCCAGGGCCGCCCGGCTTTTTGCTCCGGCAATGGAGAACTGCTCTTCGTCATGACTGGCATCCTTTACAGGGGGATAAACTGCATATAATATACCGTAGATGGAGAAGATGATCGCTTCGGTGGTCAACCCGATCCATAACCAGGTATCGGCATCGGATGCGTGGGTGATTTTCCGGAGCGCCCCCCAGATTACTAATGCTGCACCGAATGATACGCCTACGTCTACCCATTTACTTACCTTAGATGGAATTGCTGCTGCCATAATTGGATTTTTTAAAAGTGGTTTTTTGATATTATTTACTGAACAGAGAAAGAGAGAGGACAGGTTCGTTTAGCTGTCCTCTCAGTATTTTGTTTTTTTTCTTATCATGTTAATCAGCGACGGCCTTTTTGCGGAGCTGCGGGCAGATCGATCACACAACGGAACCCGATGTATGATTTCGTGGAATCCTGGTACTCGTAGGTACTGGTACCTGTCTGCAGGTAATACCCCACATCTTTCCAGCTGCCACCGCGGATGATTTTGCGTTTCATCAGGGGAGGATCATCATCTTTCGCATTCCAGCGGACATCGGGGTTCATATCATGCTGGAAATTGTTGCGGCCTTCGTAGTAGATCGTGGAGGTCCATTCGGCTACGTTACCGGACATGCAATACAGGCCATAATCATTGGGCCAGTAGGCATCGGCACGCACGGTATAGAAACCACCGTCTTCGGGATAGTTACCACGGCCGGGTTTGAAATTGGCCATTAAACATCCTTTTTTATTACGCAGGTAATAGTTACCCCAGGGGAACATCGACTGGGAACGGCCGCCACGGGCAGCATATTCCCACTGTGCCTCTGTAGGCAGGCGGAAATCTGACTCCTGTGTTCTCTTCTTGGAATCCAGCCAGGCATTCAGGAAATGGGTTCTCCACTCACAGAAAGCAGTGGCCTGTTTCCAGTTCACCCCCACCACCGGGTAGTTACCAAAGGCGGGGTGAGAGAAATATCGTTTGGTCATCGGCTCATTGTAAGAGTAAGAGAAGTCGCGGATCCAGCATAAAGTATCCGGGTAAATAGCCACATCCTTCTTTACAATAAAAGTGGAACGGGATTTACCGGCATTTTCCCTGCGGGCGGCTTCTTTCAGGTCGAAAGTCTCTGAATGAAACACGATCTTGGAAGGATCAATCTCTTTTTTTCCAAATACCCTGTCATCCGGGGGAAGGATGATATCCGTGCTGCTGAGCTGCTCCATGACTTTGGGATCGCCCCATTTCAGGGTCTTCATCTTAGCCCAGTCCACGTTCTCGTTGCCGTCTGACCCGGTTTTTACATAACCCATTTTACGGGCAACGACTGAGTCACGGACCCAGTATACAAACTGACGGTATTCATTGTTGGTGATTTCTGTGGCATCCATCCAGAACCCGCTGATGGAGATGGAACGGTTCCGGGCACTGAATGCATAAGCCGGGTCTTCATCGCTGGGACCCATATGGAATGTACCCTGGGGCACATACACCATACCGGGGGGCTTCGGAAGCGAATACTTGCTCCCGGGGGCTATTCCGTGCACCTGTCCGTCATTCGGAAGACTTCCGCCTTTGCTGTTTTTCTTACCTCCCAGTATTCCACAACTGGCGAAAAGAGTCATGCACGCGGTTGCACACAGGGCATAATAAAGGTTTCTCATTTTCATACACTTAAAGGGTATTGGGCAAATATAATGTTTAGTACTGTTCTCCGGCACAAGGTTATAATTTATTTCTTAAAATACAAACCGTAAAAATCACGGTAAATTTTCTAACGGACACCGGCCTTGTTTTATTGTATTAACTAAAAATTAATTACTGTTTTTGACCCCTGTTTATCAGGGAGATAAGCTCCTCTGCGGAAAATACGGGAGCAAGGCAAGTGTTATTACGGCAGAGGTATATTGTGGGTCTTCCCAAGCCTTTCTTTTGGTCCAGCAAAGACACCCCCGTCAGCTGTTTTTCCGGGCTCAGAAACACTTTGTTCGGGATATACCTCTTCAGGATATCGGCCCGGGTGAGCAAAAGGTTGTCCCCCGCCAGCACGATTTCGCTGGTACCCTTCACCTGCTCCTGGAGCAACATGGCCCAAACACCAAAAGAACCGGGATACCGGGTAATGGAATTACCCAAACGGCTGACCATTTCCCTGCTCCTGTCCACCCACTCTTTCACATCCAATAAAATTCCTATTTGATACAAATTCGCCGCCATTACCGCATTCCCCGAGGGAAGAGCCCCGTCATATACTTCCCGCTTTCTCAGGATCACATCCTCCTGCCCTTCCGGTGTATAAAAGAAAAACGGTGTTCCCTCCCCGCCAAAATCATCCACCACCTGCTGACAAATTTCTTTTGCCTTCTCCAACCAACCCAGGTCGCCGGTTATTTCCTGCAGTTTCAGCAGGGCCTGAATTAAAAAAGCCAGGTCATCCAGGAAGGCGGGGTAGCGGGCGCTGCCATTCTTCCAGGTATGATGATACCGTCCACCGGGTCCGGCAAATGCATTTAAAAGAAACTCCATATTCCGGACAGCGAGCTGCAGGTATGCCGGGTATCCGCTGGCTTCACAGGCATTGGAGATGGCCGTGTTCATTAATGCGTTCCAGCCGAGGATGATTTTATCATCTAACAGGGGCCTCACCCGTTTATTCCTTGCTTCCAGCAAGCGGGACCGGCCTTGCTTCAATAATTCTTTTAGCCGGACCGGGTCTGTTTTTCTTTCCGCTGCAAAATCGCCAATCGGCTTTTTTACCCATAGTATGTTGGTATGTTCCCAGTTTCCCCCGGCTTTTATATCATAAAAAGCGGAAAACAGCGGAGCTTCCCCGCCCAGCAATTTTTCTACTTCTTCCAGGCTCCAGTTGTAAAACTTCCCTTCCACCCCCTCACTGTCTGCATCGAGTGCGGAATAAAATCCGCCACCGGGATGCATCAATTCCCTTTGAACAAAAGCCAGTGTTTCTTCAATGACGTCAAGCTGCCATTCCTGCCCGGTTAACTGGTATGCTTCACTGAAAACGGAAACCAGCAGGGCATTGTCATACAGCATTTTTTCAAAATGCGGAGCCAGCCATTCCGTATCCGTGGAGTAACGGGCAAAGCCGCCGCCCACCTGGTCATAGATTCCGCCTGCCGCCATTTTTTCCAGTGATAAAAGGGCCTGGCCGAGGGCTTCCCTGTCACCCGTAAAATGATGGTACCGCAATAAGAACCGGAGGGAGAATGTCTGCGGGAATTTAGGAGCTTTTCCAAAACCGCCCCATTGGCGGTCTGCGGTTTTCATCAGTTGCAGAAAACAGTCCTTTACTTTAAGTTCCCGGAATAAATCACCGGTTTCATCCGGCGCCTGCATCCCGAAAGAGTTGGACATCTTTAAATGTTCTGTCAGGTTCTCTGCCTGTGCATCAATCTCCTGCCTTCTTTCCCCGAAAGCCTGTAGTACACCATACAGTGTTTCCTGCCAGGAAGGCCGGTTATGCGCCCGCTTTGGAGGGAAATAAGTACCGCCATAAAAGGGTCGGGCATCCGGGGTCAGGAATACATTCAGCGGCCATCCCCCGCTTCCGGTCATGGCCTGTACCGCATCCATATAAATGTGATCCAGGTCCGGCCTTTCCTCCCGGTCAATCTTGATATTGATGAAATGCTCATTCATGATAAGAGCGGTTGCTTCATCCTCAAAACTCTCCCGCTCCATCACATGGCACCAGTGACAGGCCGCATAGCCGATACTGACCAGGATGGGTTTGTTTTCTTCCTTCGCTCTTTCGAGAGCCTCCGGCCCCCAGGGATACCAGTCCACAGGGTTGTGAGCATGCTGTAAGAGATACGGGCTGCTTTCCCCGGACAGCCGGTTGGAAAATGGCTGTTTCATTGTCATGTCACGAAGTTCCGGTTTTTTAACCAAGGAGGCCCTGCCCGTAAGCCATAGGACTCAATGTTGTTCTCCTTAAGGTATCACCCATTGATTAGTTCGAAAAAATCTGCCAGGCGGATAGGCAGCTGCGCCGCTTTGTTTTACCACAAAGACTATTAGGACAAACAGGAGGCCCCTTGTTTGATAAAAGGAGAAAAGACCTCTGCTCATTGAGAGAAAAAACCGGCTATCTTTTATTATTTCTTCTTCTTTGCGAAAGAAAGGAACTGATCGAGGGCAGCAACCATACTCGGCGTCTGCGGCTGGGGGGCTTTGATTTCCAGTTGCAGGCCCTTTTCCTCGATAGCCCGGAACGTATTATTGCCAAAGGCACCGATCACCGTGCCGTTTTGCTTGTATTTGGGAAGGTTGTCAAACAAACTCTTAACGCCACTGGGCGTAAAGAAACAGATCACATCATACTCCGTCCTGGTCAGGATCTCTTTTACATCACTGCTGACACTCCGGTACATGAAAGCGAGATTGAACTCACAGTTATTGGTCTTGAGCCAGTTTACTATTTCATTGTCCTGCTGGTTCTCCGAACAGACATACAGGAATTTTTCGTTGGCTTTATGCTTGCTGATGACATCAAACATGCTTTTGTTGGTACCGTCAGCCCCATAGAACACTTTTCTTTTCCGGTAGAGAATGAATTTCTGCAGGTACAGGGCCACCGCTTCGGTAATGCAGAAATACTTGGTATCCTGGGAAACGCTGACTTTCATTTCTTCGCACATCCGGAAGAAATGGTCGATGGCATTGCGGCTGGTGAAAATGATGCCTGTAAAATGTTGTATTTCTATTTTCTGTTTGCGGAAATCCCGGGCGGGGATCCCTTCCAGGCGGATAAACGGATGAAAATCCAGCTGAATACTGTATTTCCGGGCCAATTCAAAATAGGGAGACTTTTCACTTTCGGGCCTCGGCTGGGTAATCAGAATTTTCTGTATGGCTTTGGCCTGTGCACCGGCCTTATTAACCCCGTTTGTACTCATGTTCGATCGGCTAAAGTTGGGTGCAAAGTTAAGAAATTTAGCTGAAATAGACTAACAAAGCCTTGTAAACCAATAATAGGGGGGCAATTTCAAAGGCCAGGAAGTACAAAAAGAAATGAAAGGGACTGACTTTGACCTGATTACGGACAATCGTATAAGTCAGAAAGAGCCGGTAAATCAGCAGTACCCCGATGAGACACCAGGACAAGGTCAGTCCAATCGTATAGATATTCCCGGAGGAAAAAGCCAGTACCAGTAAAAATGGGAGCAGCAAGATCCCGATCATCTTATTGATAATAAAGACGATAAAAATATATGAATTGGCAGCCCCCTTCATGTTGAATACCCAGCCTGAGATCTTCAGCCCGATGAACTTGATAAAATAAGCTCCCGCCAGCCCCCCGGTACAATAAAGTAAAAGTCTCCAGAAATTGCCCGCGGGATTCAGCCCGAAATGCTCCAGCAGGAAACTGCAGTAAAACCCGGCGCTGACTGTAAAAAAGCCATTCAGTAAGATGGAGGGAACAGGAGTCTGCATCAGTTGTTCACTGATCTGCCTTTCCTTCAGGGTGGTCCGGAAAAATAAACGAAAAAGGTCATTGAAATACTTGGGAAAGGCCCTCCGGAGCAGGGCGAACAGGATGATCAACAGGACCAGGCTGTAAAAAAGCCATTCCTTGCCGCGGGACTGGCGTGGTTCCCCCTCGCTAACCGGTACTGCCGCCAGCAACCGGACTGGTTTTAAATGAAATCCGAAATAAGGATGATGTTCCAATATCTGCCACAGTATCGATTGTACCGGGAAGCGGTCCGGCGGATTGAATGCCCAGCCTGTATCATAAAGCGGCCGTTTCGAAACTTCCAATACGGCGGGAACGGAAACGATGCTGTCCGCAACCGGTATTGTATCCCGCTGTACCAGGCTGTCCGCAGTACCGGCAAACGAATCGGCAGGTAACTGGGCTGCCGCAAAGTTCGCCAGGAAGATCAGGAATGCCAGTAAACAGGGTAATTGCTTCAAGTAAAATTGTTGTGCTGCAAAAATAGCAGGGCTGTATCAAAAAGTGGTAGCAGGCTTTATTTATTCGCAAAAGAGTTTCAGTAGGTACCTTTTTTCATGGTAGTAAAATCAGAGGAGATGGGTTGGGTTGGAGTTGAGGGTTTGGGGTTGAGGGTTTATAAAT
>JBBIGW010000141.1:0-9711 GCA_037447355.1 Bacteroidia bacterium
GATGTCGGCCCATTACCGGCTCGATGGGTTTCTGTTAGAAAGAATCCATCCCAACGGGGCCCATGAAGCGGGGATCTATGCGGGTGCTTACCGCCTGCTTGATGCGGGCAATATGGCGGGTTATTTAGTGGCTTCTTTCCTCCTGCCTTTTATTGCTAAACAGCGGGACCGCAAAGAATGGGTGAATGAGGCGGTGCTGAACAGCCGGCACCTGCTGATGCTGTTCGCGTTGACTGCGGCCATCATAGCCATGGTCCTGGCCCCCTGGCTGCAATCCCTTTTATATTATAACCGGGATCCCCATGCCATTGAAGTGATGCAATACTGTATTCCCGCTTTGATCGGGTACTCAATGGTGCAGGTTTACGGAACTGTACTTACCGCGGCCGGGCATATCCGTTCCTTTTGTTTTATCGTACTGGGAGCACTGGTGATTAATATCTTATTAAACATTGCCTGGATACCGGTGTACGGGGCATTGGGCTGTTGCTATGCCGCCCTGGTCAGCCAGGCATGCGCTGCAATGGCTGTGTTTGCCCTCGCCCGTTCCAAAACAGGTGTTCATACAGACCCCCGCTCCCTGCTTATTTATATTTTAACCGGGGCCATGCTGTTTTGTTTCCTTTACTTTGGTGATCCGGTTATTTCAAATAAACCCCTGCTGCTGGCTGCCGGATGTTTACTGGTGCTTGTTTTGGCTGTCGTAACCAAATTGGCTGATACCGCTAAATGGGAAAAACTATTTTTAAATAATAAATAAAGAAAATGCCCGATATTTTTTCGCTGATCAAAAACTGGTGGAAGCAGACCCTGCTCCTGCTCCTCCTTTCCCTCGTAACAACGGGAGTGATCGTTTATACAAAGCGGCCGGAATACCTGTCGGTTGCCACGGCTGTACCGGCCAGTACCTATACCTCCGACAAGGCAAGGCTTTTCAACAGCAATATTGAACAACTGTACACGGCGCTTGGCACCCCGGATGACCTGGACCTGGTGGTGGGTACGGGCAAATTAGATACGGTTTATCTTGCCGTTACCGCAGAATTCAACCTGCAGGACCATTATAAAATGGGAGAAAAGGGAGAGGCGGCCGTTGCCAAAGCCGCTTCCCTGCTGAAAAAAAATACCAGTGTAACAAAAAGCGAATACGGGGAACTCAAGGTCCGGGTCTGGGATACCGATAAAAACCTGGCTCCGCAACTGGCCAATGCAGTGATGAACCAATTACAGTTGATACATCAGCACCTCCGGAATGCCGGTAATGATGCAACCCTGAAATCGCTGATCAGCGGACGGGAGCGGTTGCAGAAAGAAACAGATTCAACCGGTGTAGCGGATGCAAAATCCGCCCTCGTTACCCGCCTGGCGGAATATGATAAACTGATCCATGAATACCAGCTCGTCCTTGACAATAAAGCGCCCGCCCTGTTAGTGGTGGAAAATGCCAAAGCCAGCGACTGGCCCGACCGGCCGAAGCGGGTGCAATGGATGCTGGCTACCGCGGTACTGGCCCTGCTTTTTTCTTTATTGCTGGCTGCCCTGCTGGAAAAAAGAAAAACGGCAATCGGGTGATGCTTGCTTCTGTAAATAAAAAAAACATCCTCTTCCTTTTTTTTGCGGGGCTGTTTATAATAACCCTCGCAGCAGCGGCCGGTTCGGAGGACTATTGGCTGCCGGGTATTCCGTTTGCCGCATTAGTACTCTATGCCGGCTGGATGAATAAGTCCCTTGTCTTTTACGGATTGCTTTTCAGCCTGCCCCTTTCCTTCGAATATAATTTTTCTTCCACGCTCGGTACTGATATTCCCGATGAATGGCTGATGCTGCTGACCAGCGGACTCTTCCTCTTGTACAGCTTGTACAACAAATCCGTTCTGCCGAAAGAAATCAAACAGCATCCTTTATTGTTCTTCCTGTTTATACTGCTGGCCTGGATGTCTGTAACGGTTCTGTTTTCCACCAATCCCCTCGTATCGGTGAAATACGGGCTGGCAAAGACCTGGTACCTGGGTGCTTTTGTATTGGCCCCCCTGGTTGTATTTACAAACAGGAAAGCAATCATCACAGGGGTGAAGCTTTTGCTGTACGCCATGCTGCTGGTCACCCTGGTTGCCGGGATCCGTCACAGCAGCACCGGTTATAGTTTTGCGGGGATCAATGAAGCGGTCAGCCCCTTTTTCCGCAATCACGTGAACTATTCGGCTATGCTGGTTTGCATGATACCGGTCTGGATCGCTTTTTATAAACTGGAAAAAAGACCGGGCCGGAGAACATGGATCCTGCTGATCCTGCTGGTTTCCACAGCGGCTTTGTTCTTTTCCTATGCCAGGGGGGCCTGGCTGGCCCTGCTGACCGGGCTGCTGGCATACGGGCTGATCCATAAAAGATGGTTAGTGACGGCCTTCCTGGTCTTTATGCTCACAGCGCTTACCGCCATATACTGGCTAAAAAATAATGACCGCTACCTGCGATATGCGCCCCATTACCAGACCACCATATTTCACAAGGATTTCGGGGAACACCTGGTGGCGACTTATAAACTGAAAGATGTTTCCACGGCCGAGCGTTTTTACCGCTGGATCGCCGGTGTAAGAATGACCAGCGACTACCCGCTGACCGGTTTTGGTCCCAATACTTTTTATGAGAACTATAAACCCTATGGCATACCGGCTTTTAAAACATGGGTAAGTGATAATAAAGAACATTCCACCGTGCATAATTATTTCCTGCTGACCCTGATCGAACAGGGCTATCCCGGGTTGTTCTTCTTCCTGTTATTACTGGGAGTGTTGCTGTATTATGCCCAGTACCTGTACCACCGCATCGGGGATTCTTTTTACCGCGTGGTGGCGTTGACAACCGGGGTCATCCTGGTCATGATTATTACAGTAAACTGCCTGAGCGACCTGGTTGAAACCGATAAAGTGGGTTCTCTTTTCTTCCTGTGCCTGGCCCTGCTGATCCGGGTGGATATCAATACGCGGCAGGAAAAAATAAACGCATAAGGTCCGGGGTCAGATCCTCCCCCTCACATTCAGGGCGTCCCGCAGGCCGTTCCCAAACAGGTTAAAGGCCAGTACCAGCAGCATGATGGCGAAGCCGGGGGCCAGGGCCAGCATGGGGTTCTGGGTGATGATGAAATTATAATTCTCCTTGATCATAAGCCCCCAGCTGGGCATCGGGGGCTGTACACCCACACCGAGAAAGCTGAGACCTGCTTCAATGACGATGGCCGACGCAAAATTGGAAGCGGCGATCACCATCACCGGTCCCATGATATTGGGCCAGATATGCCGGACGATAGTCCGGAGATCGGAAAAGCCCAGTGCCTTTGTTGCTTCGATATACTCCAGTTCCCGGATACCCAGGACCTGCCCCCGCACCAAACGGGCCACATTCACCCACATGGTCAGTCCCACGGCAATGAATACCTGCCAAAACCCTTTTCCCAATGCCAGGGTAATGGCAAAGACCAGTAACAGGGTGGGAATACTCCAGATCACATTGATGAACCACATGATCACTTCATCTGTTTTTCCCCGGTAAAAGCCGGCCAGGGAACCCAGCAGTAAACCAATGCTGAGGGAAATGATCACGGTGATCAGTCCCACGCTCAGGCTCACCCTTGTGCCCACGATAATCCGGCTCAGGATATCCCTCCCGTATTTATCGGTACCGGTGATAAAGCGCTGATGGACAACGGGCTCGGGGGCCGCCTGTGAAAGTGGAAAGGCCACCCGTTCGTCCAGGCCCTCATCAACGTATTTCTGTACAATGATACTGTCGCCTTTTATCTCATGGCGGGTTATCGGGATATAATAGTATTTATCTTCCTTCCCGTTTGCCAGCTGCTCAAAAAAACCGGGCGGGGCCACTTCTTTTTCTTTTTTCACTTTTAAAAAATCCCGGGAAAAACCGGGCTTCTCCCCCCCGATCTCCAGGATGATCCTGTTTGCATACGGCGAGGAATCGGGTGCGATAAAATAAGCGAAGAGGGCGGTCAGCACGGCCAGTATGATCACCAGCAGTCCAAAGACAGCGCCTTTGTTTTTCCTGAGCCTGCGCCATGCTGCTGCCTGGAAGGATGGAGTGCTGTTCATACCGGGGAAAGATACTTATTTTACTTTTCTTCCTTTCCATTCATACCGGCCGAATTGCCCGAGCAGGCCTGAAAAAACAGTATAAATGATATGCAGGGGCTGGAAGAGAAAGAACCAGTTGAGCAATGATTTTTTCCCGAAGAAAGAAGCCACTTTAACTACAAAGGAGAGTTCTGCCAGTGTCTTGGCGACCCAGTTGGCAGCGAGAAGGAGCCAGTAACGGGTATCAAAGAAACCGGCAACAAACAGGGCGCCGAAGCACAGGTTGTACAGGTACACGAGCAGCAGCACCCCGAAGATCCGTTTGTCCTCATAATTTTTTGCCTTGCTGGCCCAGCGGATCCGCTGGTTGAAGAAGGCGGTCCAGGACTTCATCGGTGTGGTTGTAACAATGGCCGCTTTTGATTTCAGGTAATGCACCTGGCCGGGAAATTGTTTCCAGATCTTGTGCATCAGCAGCATATCATCTCCCGAAGCGATCTGGTCAATCCCGGTAAAACCATTCACTGCGCGGAAGGCTTTTTTTTCATAGGCCATATTGGCCCCGTTGCACATGGAATGACTGTTGCGGTTCACGGCTGCCGCCGTGATGCCTTGCAGGATAAGAAAATCGAGCGCCTGGAACCGTTGCAATACGGACGGGTCATTACTGAAGACCACGGGAGCCGCAATAAAAACGGCATTCTTTTCTTCTTTAAAGGCAGCCAGGGTGGCGATCCAATCAGGACCGGGCAGGCAATCGGCATCGGTGGTAATGATCAGGTCCCCGGTGGCCGCATCAATCCCTTTTTCAAGGGCCTTTTTTTTATAGGAATTCAGCGAATCTTCTTTTAGCTGCACCAGTTTTACCCGGGGGAATGACTGAACGATGGAGGCGGTGGTATCGGTGGAATGATCATCCACCACAATTATTTCGGTTAATCCGGAGGGGTAGGACTGCTCTTTCAGCGCCTGTAGCAGGTTGCCGATATTCGCTGCTTCATCCCGGGCGGGAATAATAACGCTGACCCGGATCTGCCCGGCCCGGGCCGGTACATAATCCGGGACCTCCTTCCAGGCCTGCCCGTAATAGAGAAGCAGCAGGCTGTAAAGCACCCATAAAATTATCGTGATAAGAAGAAGTACCATCTGACAGGGGCAAAACTAATCATTGCGGGTTAGTGTTACATCATGTTTGAAAGGTTGCTTTTTAAGATGCTGCGAGGGGCGAGCTATGAGTTGCGAGACTTAAAGGAGTTGCCGTACTATCCGTCTCGCTGCTCGCCGCTCTTAGTTCGTGGCTCAAAGCTTTTCCGGGAAGCTGCGAGGGACGAGCTATGAGTTGCGAGACTTAAAGGAGTTGCCGTACTATCCGTCTCGCTGCTCGCCGCTCTTAGCTCGGGGCTTGCCGTTAGTGACTTACTACAGATGCGCCAGGATATCGTTAACCCGGCACTAATGCAGCAAAGCGTTTATTATAACCTGCTGATTTTTTTCATGCAATACCTGGTGACCGGCGTTGATCACAGTAAGGGTGCAATAGTCCCCGATACCTGACCTGAACCGCTCACCCACGGAGGATAAAATGATCCGGTCGTATTTTCCATAGATCAGCCGGACCGCTGTTTTATGTTCCCGGATAGCTTTTTTGATCAGCGGAATCGAAGGTTTTATTTTGCTGAGCACAGTCCAGCGGCTGTAGAGCAGGCGCCTTATTTCCGGATCACCGATAGAGTAGTTGACGAATTTAAAAACACTGCTGTTCACCAGTCGCAGTTTCTTCATCAGTTTCAGCATTCCGAAGAACCACCCGGGTTTTTCCATGGTAAATGCAAAGAGTTTATTACCGGCTCCTGTTTGTGTAGCCAGCCAGTACCAGAAATTTACTTTTAATCCATCCGGCGCTAATAAGATCAATTTTTCCACTTTTTCAGGTCTTTCCTGGAAATAGCGGAGGGCCACCCGGGCACCAAGACTGAAACCCACTAAAATGACCCGGTCGTTTTCCCCTGCATCGGCGACCCGGTTTTCGAAAAGAATTTTATCAATGATCCGCACCAGGTCGCCGGGCGTCAACGGTCTTTTTTCCGCCCATACCGTTTTACCATGAAAGGGCAGATCAATGGAGATAAAAGAGAATGCAGCACCGGCAGAAGCCTGGAGAAAATCATAGTTGTTTGTGCTTTCCCCGTAACCGTGAAAGCAAATCACGTTCTTTCCCCCGTTCCCGGACAGCGAATAATGAATAGCCGAAGACTGATAGGTGATAACCTGATTTTTCATTCGTAATAGCCGATGAAAATACAAATTTCACGTTAATATACCGGATATCCTGTCCTGGTACAATTATCTGATAAATGCTTTGGTTTGTACCGATCCGTCTTCCGCAACCAGTGTAAAATAATACAGGCCGGCCGCAAGTCCGCCGGTGGGTACAGTGATCATTGCGGATGGCCGGGTTATATTTTTTGACGCCTGGTAAATAAGGGCCCCGGCACTGCTCCGTATGCAGACCCGGACGTTCTGCGTTTTACTGCTGATGATTTCCGCTGCCAGTACCGCCGCACCCGGGGGAGCATATAAGGTAATACCGGTGCTATTGATATCGTCAAAAGAAATGCTCTGTACAGCCGAATACACGGTCCTGTTGCTCCCGGTTATTTCCAGCCGGTACTGGTTGATTCCCGGAAGCGGATGGGGATCCGTCCAGGCGTAGTTGGCCGGCTGACCGCTCACCAGTGCATTTTTTATATACAGGGTATTGAATAAACCACCGGGACTACATCGCTGGAGCCGGTAGACCGATGCCGGTTCCTCCCCCTCCGCTTCCCAGCTGATCAGGCTTTGCTGATTTCGTTTTTGCACCTGGAAATTTTTGAGGAGAACAGGAAGAATCACCGGGCTGGCGAAAATATTTTTACTCCTGGCCCGCAGGAACAGGTAATGATGCCCCAGGTCATTTAAATGATAAGCCGAATCGGGAAAACCGATATGCCGGACCTCGTCTTTTAACAGGTTTTGCCCGTCATTGGTTACCAGGTCGTCCCAGAAATTAATTGAGTAGAGTCCAAAGGCATTTGTGATGGAGTCAACCAGGGTTTTAAGTGAGTCTCTCCGGGCGGCTGAAAGATCATTCCGGGGTTGTGTCGAGGTTATATAACACTGTACGCCCGGCAATCCATGGGTTAAAATATAGGCCCGCAGGTACCGCAGGTTATCCATTTGTTCCTTTTTGGTATAACCGGAGTTTATATCATTCGTGGGCAGGTTAATAATAACATAATCCGGAAACAGGCTCAGCGCCTGGTCCACATTAAAACCCGCGACATAGGAGGGCCTGCCCGGGGGCGGTGTATAGGTGGCCGGCATCTGGTGGTAAGTAGAAAAGCCGTAACCACCCACCACGGAAAACAGGGTGTCAAGACCATCCGCATTATTTTTCCGGTAAAAACTTTGCATTCTCCCCACCCAGCTCAGGGAATCAGCGCTGGCCGCTGAGCCCAATGCGGTGGAAGAACCCATGACCACTACTTTTACCTGAGCCGGCTGGGACAGAACGGTCCACTGTGTATTCATAAACATGAATACACAGAATAATAATTTCTTCATTTCTCTGAATTTTTAGTGTTTATTTCAGAGGGGGACCTGTACTATTAATCAAAGTGGGGGGATAAAAAACCGGAGGGTTGAAGTTATTTGAATAATCCGGATGGGTTATCACAAATTATTAACAGGCCGGGGCCGCAAGCAGAAGTTTTGGATTCAGGGAAATTTTCCTATATTTGAATAGTTGCACAAACAACTATATGTCAAACAACCAATTTAAGAAAGGAGAGCTTTACAGCTTTATCACGGGGAAAGCGTCCACGGCGATTGCCCGCAGATTGCAGAAGAAATTCAATATGGCCGGGCTGAATATTACGATCGAACAATGGAGTGTGTTGTATCATTTATGGAAACAGGAGGGGATCAGTCAGCAGGAATTGTGCAATGCGACTTTCCGGGACAAGCCCAGCATCACCCGCCTGGTGGACAACCTGGAAAAACTGAACCTGGTGAAAAGGGTGCCCTCGGAGCATGACCGCCGGATCAACCTGATTTACCTGACCAAACAGGCACAGAAACTGCAGGAGGATACGATGACCGTGGCGGAGGAAACGTTGAACGAAGCACTTGAAACCGTGCCGGCTGATAAAGTGGATATCTGCAAGGAAGTGCTGCAGATCGTTTACGATAACCTGAAATAAAAGCAACTCATTTTAAAACAGTAAACCCCTCATTATGACTACAGCAACGGAAGCAAAAAAAGCGCTGAAAGGCGGTGAATGGCTGATTAAAGAATCTTCCCCTGCTGAAACCTTCTGCCCCGAAGGTTTTTCAGAAGAACAGGGAATGATCCGGGATATGTGTAACCAGTTCCTCGACGCAGAGATCTATCCCCATCTCGACCGGATCGATTCACTCGAACCCGGTTTAATGAAGTCCATCCTGACAAAAGCGGGTGACCAGGGACTACTGGCCACTTCTTTCCCCGAAGAATACGGGGGACTCGGTAAGGATTTTGTTACCTCCACCATTATTAATGAATACCTCGGCGCCGGGCATTCTTTCTCTGTAGCCGTGGCGGCGCATACGGGCATCGGCACCCTGCCGATCCTGTATTTCGGTACACCGGAGCAAAAGGAAAAATATATTCCCAAACTGATCACCGGGGAATGGGCCGGTGCATACGGACTAACCGAACCCAACAGCGGCAGTGATGCCCTGGGAGCCAAAACATCTGCGAAGATGAGTGCAGATGGAAAATATTATATCCTGAACGGGCAGAAATGCTGGATCACCAATGGCGGTTTTGCCCAGGTGTACACGGTATTTGCCAAAGTGGACGGCGATAAATTCACCGGCTTTATTGTAGAAAGAGGGACAGAAGGATTTACCCAGGGGCCGGAAGAGAATAAAATGGGGATCAAGGGATCTTCCACCGTTCAATTGTATTTCCAGGACTGCAAGGTACCGGTGGAGAACCTGCTGGGTGAAGTGGGCAAGGGACACCGGATCGCTTTCAATATCCTGAATATCGGTCGCCTGAAACTTTGCGCCGCGGCGATCGGTGGCGCCCGGCGTTCCTTGAGTGGAACCGTGGAATATGCCAGGACCCGGGAACAGTTTCAGCAACCGATCTCCAATTTCGGGGCGATCAAACATAAGCTGGCCGAAATGGCCCTGCGGGTTTTTGTGGCTGAATCGGCTCTCTACCGTACGGCCAAATGGATCGATGAAAAAGAACATGAACTGCTGGCCGCCGGCAAACCCTTCAGCGAAGCCCTGCTGGGTGGTGCGGAAGAATATGCGATTGAATGCGCCATCCTGAAAGTGTACGGAAGCGAGGTGCTGGATTACGTGGTGGATGAAGGTGTGCAGGTGCATGGCGGTAACGGCTTCAGCGCCGAGTATAATATTTCGAGGGCTTACCGCGACAGCCGGATCAACCGCATTTACGAAGGAACCAATGAGATCAACCGCCTGCTGACCCTGGACATGACCCTGAAAAGGGCGATGGGTGGACGGCTGGACCTGATGGGTCCTGCCATGGCGGTGCAAAAAGAACTGATGAGTATTCCAGATTTCGGGG
>JBBIGW010000142.1:0-9435 GCA_037447355.1 Bacteroidia bacterium
AGTATCCGCATTCAGCCCCACGACCAGGTAATCTCCTTCCTTTGCTGCTTCGGAAAGCGAAAAGATATGTCCCGGGTGCAGGATATCAAATACCCCGTTGGTAAAGGCAATTTTCTTTCCCAGGGCTCTCCACTGGGCGGCCCTTTGTGCCGCCTGCTCCCGGGTTAATATCTTTTGTGGTATCAGATCAGCCCTGTTCACGTTTTTTCTTTTTATTAAAATAAGGTAAGACCCCAAAGCTAAGGATTCCTCCCAGGAGGATTACGGATGTTTGTGCCAGCCAGAGGATCCAGCCGAAGGCCAGTGCAATGGTATAATTCAGCCCGTACAACTGCATGGTCTTTTCGATCAGGTAGGCATAAGCGCCAATCCCGCCCGGTGACGCGATCATACCGATGCTGCCGGCGGACAGGATGGTAAATGCTTCCCGGATACCATAAATTTCGGTTTCCCGGAAGGCCATGAACCCGATAAAGCCCCCGGACAGGTAAAGCACCCAAAGCAGGAAGGTGTAGCCGATGAATTGTTTTCTTTTTTTCAGGTGCTGAATGCTGCTGATCCCCTGGATCACACTTTTCCAGATCTTTTTAAAAACAGCGAGCAGGTCTTTCAGGGTTTTCTTTTTGATCAGCATCCACAGTCCGGTCAGCAGGAGGAGGGCGCCCAGCAGTATAACGGTGATGAGCAGGGTGGAAACGGCCGGTTCCTCTTTTTGTTCCCCGCTCTTAAAAAAAGCATCCATGATCTGCGCATACAGATGCGGCTGGATCAGCAGGGTGATACCAAATACCAGCAGGAGGGTGAGGCTGTCAATAACCCGTTCGAGAATAATGGTCCCGACCAGTTTGTCTGCCGGTATCTTTTCATAACGGGCCAGCACGGTGCATTTCACGATCTCGCCCAGGCGGGGCACCCCCATATTGACCAGGTAACCGATCATCACCGCGAAAAAAGAATTCAGGCGGGTGGGCCGGTAACCCATGGGCTCCATCAGCAGCCGCCAGCGGAGTGCGCGGACGGCATGGCTGGATAATAGAATAAAAAATACCGGAACCGCCAGCCAGTACCGGGCATTCCGGAATGCCTGTTTGATCTGTTCCGTTTTTTCTTTATCCAGGTTTTTCAATGAGAGCCAGGCAAAGAAAATACCCACACCCAGAAAAAGCAGGTATTGTAATATGGTCCGGAAATTTTTTTTCATCCCAGCCCGAAAGTAACCCGATGCGGGTGAAAAACAAAACGCTGGCTGAACTTGATGATTAATTCAACGGGAGGTTATCGATCAGGCGCAGTTCCCCTAAAAAAGCGGCTGCCAGGGCGACCAGTTTTTGTTTCCCGTCCCAGGAAGGGCAGGGAGCCAGGCTGGCCGCATCAGCAATTTCTATATAATCCACCCGGAATCCTTTTTCTGTTAGTTGTTTCCCGGCGGTTTCTGCCAGTTCTGCCAGGTCACCCGGTTGTAACTGGTTTTTAATAAAACAGAGGGACTGGTAGATCGCAACTGCGGTGGCTCTTCCGGTTTTGTCCAGTCGCCGGTTACGGCTGCTCATGGCCAGGCCGTCTTCTTCCCGCACCGTTGGACAGCTATGCACACGAATCTTTTCATTATACCCGGTCAGTTCAATCAGGCGGGTGATCACCATGCACTGCTGGTAATCTTTCTGACCCAGGAAAAGATCATCCGGCATAACAAGATCAAGCAGGCGGTGTACCACCTGGCATACACCCTGGAAATGCCCGGGTCTGAATTTTCCTTCCAGTACCGATTCCAGCTTACCCAGGTCGTAGTGCAAAGCAGATTGTTGTCCCCCCGGGTATATTTCAGCAACAGCCGGAAGGAAAAGGAGATCACAGCCGGCCGAAACCAGCAGGGCAATATCCTGTTCAGTTGAAACGGGATATTTTTCAAAATCACGGGGATTATTGAATTGGGTAGGGTTTACAAAAATGCTGCAGACAGTAAGATCAGTACGGGATTTTGATTGGCGAACCAGTGATAAATGTCCTTCATGAAGGGCGCCCATGGTTGGAACAAATCCGACTTTTTTTCCTGTTTGCCGCTGAGCATCAAGATATTTATGCAGGTCAGCTATTCTTTTAAATAAGATCATCTCGCCATACTGTTTGATGGTTAATGCTGTTTAAAAAACCAAATTCGGCCGAAAATGGTTACCTTTGCAGGCCTTTGGCAAATGAAACAGAAAGCCGGCTGCCGGAATCATTGCCTCAGCAGGGTAACAAAAAAGGTCGAACATGTCAGCAAAGAAAAGAATTTTATTTATCGCGAACGAAATGTCTCCTTACCTGGAGTTGACCGAGTTTTCGGAGATCGTGAACAAACTCGCGATTAAAGCGAATGACAACAATTTTGAAGTTCGTTGCATCATGCCGCGGTTTGGCATTATCAACGAACGCCGTCACCGCCTCCACGAAGTGGTCCGCTTATCCGGGATCAATGTTTCGGTGGACAATGATGACATGCCGCTCCAGATCAAAGTAGCTTCCCTGCCCAGTGCCCGTCTCCAGGTATACTTCCTGGATAACGAGGAACTTTTTAAGCGGAAATTCATTTTTCATGATGAGGAAGAAAAATGGTTTGAGGACAATGATCTCCGCACCGTATTCTTCTGCAAGGGGGCCCTGGAAACTGTAAAAAAGTTCGGATGGCCGCCGGACATTATTCATTGCAGCGGCTGGATGACCGGACTGATCCCGGCTTATCTGAAGACGGTCTATAAAAAAGAACCGGTGTTTGCCCACAGCAAAATAGTATATACCATTGGTCAGAATACATTTAAAGAGAAACTGGGTGGTGGTTTTATCAAAAAGGCGCTGATCCATGCTTCTTTAAAGGATAAAGACCTTGAAGTGTACAAGGAAGGGACTAATTCGGCCCTGCAGCGGGGTGGCGCCAGTTTTGCGGATGCCATTACCTTCGGTGCCGAAAAGATCGAAAAGAAACTGGCAGAAGAATTCACCAAGGTCAGGGGTAAGAAAACCCTCCCGTATAACCTGGATGGAGATTTAACAGACTATTTACAACTCTATAGCGACCTTGCGGGTAAATAAAAATCACTAACCACGATCCTAAAATTACTTTGTGAAGAACAATAAAAATGTACTTATAGGGATAGCAATCGTTTCAACGGTTGCTATTCTGTTTTCAGCGTGCCGTAAGATCAATGAAGCCACCGACCTGGGTGGGGGACTGATCCCGCCTATCGACAATATCAAAACTTTCGAGACATTCCTGGAAATTGAAACCGATAATAAGCTATTTAATGACAGCAATAAGGTCTATTATTCGGATGAACAGGCTCTTGGCTATATCGGCAGCGATCCTGAATTCGGCAGCACCCATGCGGACGGGTATTTCAATATCAGTTATCCCAACTACATGATTAACCCGTTTGTCAAGAGCGACTCGGTAGTGGCGATTGACTCGGTGATCCTGTCACTTTCCTACGGTGGTTATTACGGGGATACGAACAGCCTGCAGACCGTCCGGGTGTACGAAATTGCCCAGAATGCGGGATTTGATGATACCACGCTTTATAAATACGGCCACGCTGATTTCCTTACCACGGGCGGGGAACTGGGGTCAAAGACATTCCAGGTAAAAAACCTCGATGACAGCATTCTGCATATCCGCAAACGGGATACCACCAAACTGGCCAATATTATCCGCATTCCGCTGACCAACCTGCTCGGGGACCGGTTTAAGAATTATGATACCACGAAAACGGCCAACGGGGCCTATCGTTCCGATTCGATCTTCAAAACCCTGTTCCGCGGACTGGCCGTTAAAGCGGATAATTCAGGCAATGCACTGGTTTATTTCAAACCCAATGACAATGCCAAGTCCAAACTGACCATTTATTACCAGGTCAAACGAAACGGGCTGATTGATACCACTTCAGTGGATTTCGTTCACGCCACCGGGGGACAAGCCAATATCATCAACCGGACCCCTGCCGGGGGCTGGAATACCTACCTGGCCAATGCAGGAACAAATGATGATCAGGTTTACCTGCAAAGCGTACCGGGATCTTATGCATTGCTGAAAATACCCGGCCTGGATACATTCCGGAATTCAGTGATTCACCGGGCGGAGATCATCGCCACACCCATCCGTTCATCACAGGATAATATCTTCAAACAGCCCCAGGCTATTTTCCTTGACCGGGTAAATGCGGCAGGAGATACGGTATCCACCTTTGACAGCGATATGAACCTGTCCAACAACTACACCAACTTTACCTACAATATCACTTCGTTTGGGGGATTACTTAAAACGGACAGTACTTACCGGTTCAATATTTCCAGGTATGTGCAGCATATCGTTACGCGGAAAAACACCAATTACCTGCTCCGGCTTTATACACCGGTCAGGACTTTTGTCTACTCCCCGGCCTATAATGCCATTAACCAGATGTACATCACCGACCAGCCGGCTTACGGCAGGGTGGTACTGGCCGGCGGCAGCTACCTGAACCCCGCCAAACGGCTCCGGCTCAGGATCGTTTACTCCAAACTCTGATGAAAGAGTTATTAAGATATGTTCAAAAGTCCTTCCGGTCCGCCGGAAGGACTTTGTTCATTATGACAGCCCCCTTATCTTTGCGTCCTTAAAATCAATAACTCATGCCTTATTTATTTACATCCGAGTCCGTAAGTGAAGGTCATCCTGATAAAGTGGCCGACCAGATTTCTGATGCGCTGATCGATAATTTTCTGGCCTTTGACCCCCAGTCAAAAGTAGCCTGCGAAACATTAGTGACCACCGGGCAGGTAGTATTGGCCGGTGAAGTGAAATCAAAGGCTTATCTCGATGTACAGGAAATTGCCCGCGGGGTAATCCGCAAGATCGGCTATACCAAGAGTGAATATATGTTTGAGGCCAGCAGCTGCGGGGTCTTGTCCGCGATCCACGAACAGTCGGCTGATATCAACCAGGGTGTTGACCGGAAGAAAAAAGAAGACCAGGGCGCCGGTGACCAGGGGATGATGTTTGGATATGCCAGCAATGAGACAGAACATTATATGCCGCTGGCCCTTGACCTGGCCCATAACCTGCTGATCGAACTGGCCGCCATCCGCCGGGAAAAGAATTCTAAAATGCCGTACCTGCGTCCCGATGCCAAAAGCCAGGTCACACTGGAATATGATGACAATAACCAGCCGGTGCGGATCGACGCGATCGTGATCTCCACCCAGCACGATGATTTTGACAGCGAGGCAAAAATGCTGGCGAAGATCAAAAATGATGTGATCAATATCCTGGTTCCCCGTATGAAATCCAGGTATAAGAAATATGCAAAGCTCTTCAATGCCGATATCAAATACCATGTGAATCCCACCGGTAAGTTCGTGATCGGGGGGCCCCATGGTGATACGGGACTCACCGGCCGTAAGATCATTGTGGATACCTACGGTGGTAAAGGAGCACACGGAGGCGGTGCCTTCAGTGGTAAAGACCCGTCCAAAGTGGATCGTTCCGCTGCCTATGCCACCCGCCATATTGCCAAGAACCTGGTGGCAGCCGGGGTGGCCCGCGAAGTCCTGGTACAGGTATCTTACGCGATCGGTGTGGCCAAACCCACCAGCATCAATGTAAATACTTTTGGAACCGCTAATGTGGACCTGACCGACGGGGAAATCGGTAAGATCGTGGAATCCGTATTCGATATGCGTCCTTACTTTATCGAACAACGCCTGAAACTGCGCAATCCCATTTACAGTGAAACAGCTGCTTACGGACATATGGGCCGCAAACCGGAACTGGTCGAAAAAACCTTTACTTCTCCGGATGGTAAGACCATTACCCGTAAAGTGGAATTGTTTACCTGGGAGAAACTCGACTTTGTCAACAAAGTGAAAAAAGCATTCGGCATAAAATAATACCCCTTTTGTGAGGACTTGATAAAACCCTGTATGATTGTAAAATCATTCAGGGTTTTTAATTTCATACAGCCCATCCATCCGGGGCAATCACTTAATTTTACGGCGTGAAAAATTTCAGACAACCTCACCGGCCCAAAAAAAGTTCCCTGGTTATCGGCCGTACCGCCGTTATGGATGCTTTGCGCAATGGGCCGCAGCTCGACCGGATCTACCTCGATACGATGGCCCAGGGAAACGATATCCGGGAACTGAAACAACTGGCCTCGCAGAACGGAGTTCCCGTCAATTATGTCCCGGTGGCCAAACTCAATGGCTTTAATATCACCGGTCACGAAGGTTGTGTGGCCCAGATTGCCCGGGTGCAGTACCAAAACCTGCAGGATGTGATCTCGTTTGTACTGGAAAGCGGGGAAGCACCCCTTTTCCTGGTACTCGACGGGATTACCGATATCCGTAATATCGGGGGCATTGCCCGGACGGCTCATTGCACCGGGGTGCATGCCATCATCATTCCTGATAAAGGAGTGGGGGCCCTGAATGAAGACGCCATCCTGACCTCGGCCGGGGCCCTGGAAAATATCCCCGTTTGCCGGGTCAACAGCCTGATGAAAGCGGTGGATGAACTGCACCTGAACGGGATCCTTGTTTTTGCTTCAGAAATGACTGCGGAAAAAACGATCAGTGAAATGGATTTTACTGTCCCCTGCGCCATTGTCATGGGCAGCGAGGAAAAAGGGATCTATCCCGCACTGATGAAAATTTGCGATGAGAAAATAAAGATCCCGATGAAAAGCGGTTTTGAAAGCCTGAATGTGTCGGTCGCCACCGGGATTATACTTTATGAGGCGATGAAGCAGCGGCTGGGCATATAGCTGCAGCGGGTAATAGCCGCATATAACGGGTACAGTTCCCCGGATGTATCACCATTCTGTCAGCATTTTTACTGAAATTCGGTCTATGAACCAGGTGAAACTTATTGAATGCCCCCGTGATGCCATGCAGGGATGGAAGACCCTGATTCCGGCGGAAAAGAAGGCGGCCTATATCAACCTGTTGCTGAAAGCCGGCTTTGATACGATTGATTTCGGCAGTTTTGTTTCCCCCAAAGCCATCCCGCAAATGGCAGATACCCGGGAAGTGATTTCCCGGCTGGAAATCGCTGACTCCAGGTCGAAATTATTGGCCATCATCGCGAACAGGAGGGGAGCGGAGGAAGCCGTGGTCTTTGACGAGATCAGTTATCTCGGCTTTCCCTTCTCGGTATCCGCGACTTTTCAACAACGGAATACCCATAGTTCCATCGGGGAATCGCTGGGCAGAGTGGAAGAGGTCCAGGAGCTTTGTGTAAAATCCGGTAAACAACTGGTGGTTTATATCTCAATGGGATTCGGGAATCCCTATGGCGATCCGTATGATGAAGAAATCGTTTTTGAATGGGTGAACCGCCTGGTGGCGATGGATATTGGGATCATCTCGCTGGCTGATACCGTGGGGCTGGCACAACCCGAACAGGTTTATAGCCTGACCCGTTACTTGGTGGAAACCCTGCCGGGTACGGAAATCGGGGTTCACCTGCATTCGACCCCTCAAAACTGGCAGGAGAAACTGGATGCCGCTGTTAAAGCCGGTTGCCGGCGCTTTGACGGCGCTTTGAAAGGGATCGGCGGCTGCCCGATGGCCGATGATGAACTGCTGGGTAATATGGACACGGAATTAATGATCCCTTATTTTGAAACAAAGCACCTGCTCGGAAAAATGGACCCGGAAGTCCTCGCCCTTGCAGCCCGGATGGCCGCCGAATTATTTAAATAGCACGTATGGATTTCATGCTGAATATTGACCTGAAAAATTTACCGGTACCCATAAACTACCGGGATCATATCCTGCTGACCGGTTCCTGTTTTACGGAACATATCGGAAATGCACTGGGTGACTTAAAATTCAGCATGTTGCAAAATCCCAACGGGATCCTCTTCGGACCCGACAGTGTATGCCGTAGTCTCGAATCCTATATCACGAACCGGGAATACACGGAAGCGGATCTTTTTCAGCTGAACGAGGTCTGGCAGAGCTGGATGCATCACTCCCGCTTTTCCCGAACGGATAAAGAAGAAGCCCTGCGGATCATGAATGCGTCCAGGCGGCAAGCCCATGATTTTTTAAAAAAAGCAGACTGGCTGATCGTAACCCTCGGCTCCGCATTCACCTACCGGCTAACGGAGCAGGCCAGCCGCGCTTCAGCTCCCCTCCATAGCGGAGTGGCCAATTGCCACCGGGCGCCGGCGAACTGGTTCAGCAAGGAAATGCTGACGATTACAGAGATCAATCGCTTACTGGTAAATTGCGTGGAAGCATTGATCCGGTTTAACCCGGAGCTGAAAATAATTTTTACGATCAGCCCGGTGCGGCATATCCGGGACGGGGTGGTGGAAAACAACCGGAGCAAGGCCCGGCTGATCGAATCCGTACACCAGCTGGCCCGTAAGTATGACTTTATCTATTATTTCCCGGCTTATGAACTGGTGATCGATGTGCTGCGGGATTACCGTTTTTATGATATCGACCTGGTACACCCCAATTATCCCGCGACCGAATTTGTACTGGAAAAATTCGCTGCCACCTGCATTGATGAGGAATCCAGGCTCCTGATGCAGGAAATGAAAAAGATCCAGATCGCCCGCAAACACAAGGCCTTTCAGCCCGACACCGGCGCACACCGCCGTTTTCTTTCAGCACACTATGAAAAGGCGCTGGCGCTCCAGGAAAAATACCCGTTTCTCCGATTAAAAGATGAGCTTGATTACTTTTCCGGAACTACTGAACCTCCTGGAACCTCCTAAACTTTTCAAACCAAAAAACATTCATGTGGTTAGTTAATTTTCTATTCTGGCTGCAGGCATTCATAAGCCCAGTTATTCTAATGGGGATAGCAGGGCTGGCCATTGGCAAAGAAATGCTTTTATATATTCTATTGTTCGTCGGGGCGATAGCAGGAATCATTATTGCTGAATATATCCGGCGGAGGATCGGGTTATCCGTATTCTTTTCACGCATTTATGGTCCGAATGAAATGGATAGGAAAAAAGGAAACGGGAAAAAAGCAGGCACACTATGAAAAGGCGCTGGCGCTCCAGGAAAAATACCCGTTTCTCCAATTAAAAGATGAACTTGATTACTTTTCTCAAAACGGTTAGTTAGTTGATGGGTTAATAAGTTAAACAGTCAACTTATCAACCGGTCAACCAATCAACTTATAAACCGTTTTACTGCGATACACTTCACCCGGCCGCAGGATCATCTTTGGAAAATGCGGGATATTAATGGCATTGGGATGGATCTGGGTTTCCAGGCAAAGCGCGGAGAAAGAACCATAAACCGTATCGTTTTTTCCTTTCAGGGCCGGTATCCATTTGCCCGTATAAAAATGCACGACGGGATCGGTGGCATAGACCTGGAGTAATAGTCCGGAAGCAGGGCACCTGACCTCGGCCATCAGGGCCAGCCCGGAAGGATCATGGTTTTTATCCACCA
>JBBIGW010000143.1:0-9372 GCA_037447355.1 Bacteroidia bacterium
TGTTGGTTTTTTGCTTCCAAATTTGGTTTTCGTTTCTATAATAACTCTTCGGTCTTTTACGAACTATAAACCTGCCTACTCGCCTCGCGGCGAAGCGGGCCGGCAGGCAGGCTGTGAACTGCGAACTATTGTCAATAATCAATCACCTGCTCCTCAATCGCTACCGGCATCTCTCTCCATTCATACTGCTGATTCCGCAACTGCGGTTCGAAACCCGCTTCCCGGATGGCGTTCTGCATACTCTTGTAAGTAAAGCGGTGCGGGGCGCCGGCCGCGCTGACCACATTCTCCTCGATCATGATGGAACCAAAATCATTGGCGCCGGCATGGAGACAGAGCTGCGCGGTTTGCTTACCGACCGTAAGCCAGCTGGCCTGTATATTCTTTACATTGGGCAGCATGATACGGCTGAGGGCGATCATCCGGATATACTCATCCGCAGTGGTCAGGTTCTGCACCCCGCGGATCTTCGCTAGTAAAGTGTCCACATCCTGGAAGGTCCAGGGAATAAAGGCTAAAAATCCCTTCGCCTGTTCCGGCTTGCGGCTCTGCACTTCCCGGATCTTTACCAGGTGCTCAAAGCGTTCCCGGATGGTCTCCACATGGCCAAACATCATCGTGGCCGAAGTGGTGATATCCAGTTTATGGGCTTCGTGCATGATGTCAAGCCATTCCTGCGCCCCGCATTTTCCCTTGCTGATGAGACGGCGTACCCGGTCTACCAGTATTTCCGCGCCCGCCCCGGGTAAGGAATCCATGCCGGCTTCTTTCAGGGCTTTCAACACCTCATGGTGCGTAACGGCCTTGCCTTCAGGCCGGCTTTTTTCCAGCTTGGTGATATGCGCCACTTCGGGCGGCCCGAGTGTATGCAGCTTGATCAAGGGGAATTCCTCCTTGATCTGCCGGAAGGTTTTCACATAAAAATCCAGGCCCAGTTCCGGGTGGTGTCCCCCCTGCAGCAATAACTGGTCGCCCCCGTATCGCAGGGTCTCTTCGATCTTCTTGCGGTACGCGGGCATATCGGTGATATAGGCTTCGGGATGCCCGGGGATCCGGTAGAAATTGCAGAATTTACAATTGGCGATGCATACATTGGTCGTGTTCACATTCCGGTCGATCTGCCAGGTGACCTTACCATGGGGTACCTGCTTTTTGCGGAGCTCATCGGCAATAAACATCAGGTCGGTGAGCGGGGCATGATCGTAGAGATAAACCCCCTCTTCCACGGTCAGGAAGCCAAAGGCGGCGGCTTTCCGGTATAATTCGTTTAACTGCATGGGCGCAAAGTTAAGTTCAATAACAGATAATGTGACAGGCGGTTCAAAAACCTGCATGTATTAAATTATTTTAGTAATCGAAAAGCATGCTTTGCATCTTTTATCCGCAAAAGCCTGTCTTTCAATTGAACTATAAGCGCATGAACCGAATCCTGTATTTCCTGTCCCTCTGTTTTGCCTGGCTGGCTGCCCAGCCACTTGCTGCCCAGGAGGAGTTTATTGAGCCTCCTTCCCGGCATATCAGCACCATCCCTTTTACCCAGCTTACCGGGGGGATCATCATCCTGCATGCCTGTTTCGGTGACAAACCGGATACCCTGAATTTTATCCTCGATACGGGGAGCAGCGGTATCTCCCTGGATTCGGCCACGGCGGATTACCTGGGACTGAAACCCGTGCCCACTGATCGCACGATCCGCGGGATCGCGGGTATCCGCAAGGTGAATTTTATTTATGACCAGGAACTGCATTTCCCGGGGCTGACGGTTGAGCACCTCGATTTTCATATCAATGACTATGATATCCTGACCATGGTTTACGGGGAACGGATCGACGGGATCATCGGCTACGCCTTGCTGAACCGTTATATTTTGAAAGTGGATTATGACAGCAACCAGGTTAGTTTTTATACCCGGGGTACATTCCGGTACCCCAAGGGGGGCTACCTGTTGCGTCCGGCCATCAGCCAACTGGTTTCGCAACAATTGCGGATCAGGGATGAGAAAGCGATCTACTCCCGGTTTCTCTTTGATATGGGAGCGGGGCTTTGTATGTTATTGTCGAGAGAGTTTGTGGAAGACAGCGCTTTTTTCAGTAAGAAAAGGAAAAGATTTGTCAAGGAGGGAGAGGGCCTGGGCGGCAAAATCGATATGGAGCTGACCGTGCTGAAAGAGATCCGGGTGGGGCCTTATAAATTCCGCAATGTGCCGGTCTTTATTTTCGATGACGAATACAATGTGAGTTCCTACCCGTATATGGGGGGCATTCTGGGCAATGACCTCCTGCGGCGCTTCAATGTGATCCTCAATTATGGCAAAAGCGATATTTATATCACCCCCAACTCACATTACCTGGATGTGTTCGACTATTCCTACTCGGGAATCGAACTCTACCTGGTCAACGGGATCATCACGGTCGGCGATGTGGCGGTGGGATCCCCTGCAGAAGCGGCAGGTCTGAAAGAGGGGGATGAAGTGATCGCTGTGAATAAAAACCTGATGCATAACCTGAATGCATACAAGATCGCCCTGCAGACACCCAATGAAAAAGTGAAGATCATCATCCGGCGCGCCGGGGTGATTAAAGAATTTGAGTTCAAGATCCGGAGTATCCGCTGATCCTTTTCAAAGAAAGCGTTCCCTGTCCGTTTTTTGGTACTTTTACCGCTTCAACCGGGTGCGTTAATCCCTGCATATATTATTATGATACAATACGAAAAATTTTCACTCAGCAATGGTTTGCGGGTGATCGTTCACCAGGACCTGAGCACCCCGATGGCCGTTATGGATATAATGTATGATGTAGGTGCCAGGGACGAAGACCCCAACCGCACCGGCTTTGCGCATTTGTTCGAGCACCTGATGTTTGGGGGTTCGGTCAATATCCCGGACTATGACGAGCCGCTGCAGATGGCCGGCGGGGAGAACAATGCCTATACCACCAACGACCTGACGAATTATTATATCAGCCTGCCTGCCGAGAACCTGGAAACGGCATTCTGGCTGGAAAGCGACCGGATGCTGTCCCTCGCGTTCGGGGAGAAAAGTCTCGAAACCCAGCGCAAAGTGGTTTGCGAGGAATTCAAGGAACATTACCTGACCAAGCCCTATGGCGATGCCTGGCATAAAATGCGGGAACTGGCCTATAAAGTACATCCCTACCGCTGGATGACGATCGGCAAAGAGCTCTCGCATATTGAAACAGCCCGGCTGGAAGATGTGAAAAATTTCTTCTTCAAACATTACCGTCCCCTGAATGCCGTGCTGGTGGTGGCGGGAAATGTAACCGTGGAAAAAGTAAGAGCTCTTGCGGAAAAATGGTTCGGAGATATTCCTTCGGGGGAGAAATATACACGCGACCTCCCGCAGGAACCGGAACAGCAGGAAGCGAGGAGACTGGAGATAAAGGGCAATGTGCCCCTGGATGCTTTTTACAAGACCTGGCATATTGGCAGCCGGCTGGACCAGGAATATTATATCACGGACCTGGTCACGGATATCCTGAGCGGGGGCGGCTCCTCCCGCCTGTACCAGTCGCTGGTAAAAGAAAAGAAACTCTTCAGCAATATTGATTGCTCCCATTTTGGCAGCACGGAGAACGGGTTGTTGTCCATTGAAGGCAAACTGGTAAAAGGGGTAAAGATCGGAGACGCGGAAAAAGCCGTGGAAGCTGAACTGGATAAGGTCCGGAATGAGCTGGTCAGTGAGAACGAATTGCAGAAGGTCAAGAACAAAACCGAGAGCATGATCGCCTTTGAGGATATGAGTGTGATGAACCGGGCCAACAGCCTGGCTTATTATGAAACACTCGGTGATGCGGCCTGGATGAATTTCGAGCTGCAGAAATACGGGAAAGTAACGGCGGAGGATATCCGCCGGGAGAGCCGGGCTATTTTCAGGGAGGAGAATTCGAATACGATTTATTATTTGGCGGAGGGGTAGTCACTCTTCGGCTGGCCTGCTTTTGGCAGGCCGCTCAGAGTGACAGGGGCATAGAGCTTCGTATTGGCGACGATGGGTCATGTTTCGATACGCATGCCTTTGGGCATGCTACTCAACATGACAGGAGCACATACCTGGGCATGCTACTCAACATGACAGGGGCACCCGACTTCGTATTGGGATGCTTCGTAGCGAAATGCTGGTGTCATGCTTCGGTACGCCGGGCTTTGAAACGGAATGCTGATGTCATGCTGAGTAGCCGGGTTGTGAAACGGAATGCTGGTGCGATGCTTGGTACACCGGCCTTTGAAACGGAATGCTGATGTCATGCTGAGTAGCCGGCCTCCGGCCGGCGTACCGAAGCATGACGCACGAATAGCTTATTTTAAACCTTATATATGAGACGCGGGCATAATTATTATGTCTATATCTTAAAATGTTCCGATGGCCTGTACTATACAGGTGTGACGAATGATATAGAGCGCAGGCTATGGGAGCATAATTCCGGGTTTAATGAAAAATCATTTACATATAAACGCCGGCCGGTGGAACTGGTGTACCTCGAGCATTTTGATGATATCAATAAAGCCATACCCAGGGAGAAACAACTAAAGGGGTGGTCAAGGAAGAAGAAGGAGGCGATGATTGTAGAAAACTGGGAATTGGTGAAGGAGTTGGCGAAGAAGAAGTGGTAAGGTCATGTTTCGATACGCATGCCTGGGGCATGCTACTCAACATGACAGGAGCATTCGACTTCGTATAGACGGGCTTCGTAGCGACGGCGATGGATCATGTTTCGGTACGTATGCCTTTGGGCATGCTACTCAACATGACAGGAGCATTCGTCTTCGTATTGGGATGCTCCGTAGCGAAATGCTGGTGTCATGCTTTGGTACACCGGCTTTTGAAACGGAATGCTGATGTCATGCTGAGTAGCCAGCCTCCGGCCGGCGTACCGAAGCATGACGCACGAAATAATAAATAAAAAGCAGTATCAATGACTATCGATCGCAAACAGGCGCCCCCCATCGTGGATGCCGTAAATTTTCACCTGAACCTGAAACCCTGCCAGCTGTTTACTTTGCAAAACGGGGTGCCGGTCTATGCCGTGGATGCCGGGGCCGAGGAAGTGATGCTGCTGGAGTGGGTCTTCTTTGCCGGCAATAGCCAGGAAGAACAAAACCTGGTGGCCGCCACCACGAATTTTTTACTGCGCAATGGTACGGCCAAAAGAACGGCTTTCCAGATCAATGAACATTTTGAATACTACGGGGCCTACCTGAACCGCAGCTGTTACAATGAAACGGCTACGATTACCTTGCACTGTCTCACCAAACATGTGGCCGAACTGTTGCCGGTGGTGAAAGAACTGATCACGGAATCCACGATGCCCACCGAAGAGCTGGCCATCTACCAGCAGAACATGAAACAACGGCTGAAGGTAAACCTGAAGAAAAGTGATTTTGTGGCGGGCCGCCTGATCGACGCTTATTTATACGGGGAAAAACATCCCTATGGCAAGTACAGCAGCGCGGAAGAATTTGATGCGCTGAACAGGGACCAGTTGCTGCAGTTCTATAACCAGTATTATACCCAGGGCAGGCTCGTTCTTTTTGTGGCGGGTAAACTGCCGCTGAACCTGGAACCCCTGCTGGACCAGCAATTCGGGGACCTGCCCAATCAGCCTGTTGAAGTAAAACAAACCGCCCTGCAGCCGGTAACCCAAAAAAAGTTCCGCATTACCAATGATCCCAATGGCGTGCAGGGGTCGGTCCGCCTGGCCCTTCCCTTTCCCAACCGGCACCACCCCGACTTTTTAAAAGTACAGGTACTGAATGCGCTCTTCGGTGGTTTCTTTGGTTCCAGGCTGATGAGCAATATCCGCGAGGACAAGGGCTATACCTACGGGATCCACAGCTACCTGCATAACCATATCCAGCATTCGGCCTGGATGGTGAGTACGGAAGCGGGGAAGGATGTCTGTGAGGCCACGATCGAAGAAGTGTACAAAGAAATGAAAGGCCTGCGGGATGAACCCGTCGGGGAAGAGGAACTCCTGCTGGTGCGCAATTACCTGATGGGCTCCATCCTCGGCGACCTCGATGGTCCTTTCCAGATCATCGGCCGCTGGAAGAATATTGTACTGCATGGACTGACAGATCAATATTTCTACAATTCGATCCAAACCATCAAAAGCATTTCTGCGGAAGAGCTGCAGGTGCTGGCACAGAAATACCTGCGGCCGGAGGAGTTTTTTGAATTAGTGGTGATATAAGGCCCCCTAAGGCCCCCTAAATCCCCCGAAGGGGGACTTTAGACTCCGATAGTTAGCAATATCATTAAAGAGATGAAGAAAAGGTTTCCGCTCGCGGAAACCTTTTTGCTTTTTAGACTGAAGCGAGTTTTCGGACTTTAGGGGGCTCCAATATGTCCCTCCCGAATCCATATGGCAAATTTTCCTGAACTTAGTACCATGTTATTCGACCGGAAAGAATTATCTGACGAACAGCTTGTCTTTTTTTACCGCAGTCTCCTCTGGCCCCGGATGATTGAAGAGAAAATGCTGGTGCTCCTGCGGCAGGGAAAAATCTCCAAATGGTTCAGCGGGATCGGGCAGGAAGCCATCGCCGTTGGCGCCACACTGGCACTGGAAAAAGAGGAATGGATCATGCCCATGCACCGTAATCTCGGTGTATTCACCGCCCGTGATATGCCGCTCAGCAGGCTTTTTATGCAATGGCAGGGTGCAAAAGAAGGCTACAGCAAGGCCCGGGAAAGAAGTTTTCATTTTGGCAGCCGGGAACACGCTGTCTGCGGGATGATCTCCCACCTCGGTCCCCAGCTGGCGATCGCCGACGGCGTGGCGCTCGCCCATAAATTAAGAAAGGAACATAAAGTGTCGCTTGCCTTTACCGGCGACGGAGGCACCAGCGAGGGTGATTTCCATGAAGCCCTGAATGTGGCGGCGGTCTGGGACCTGCCCGTTATTTTTATCATTGAAAATAACGGGTATGGGTTAAGCACTCCCGTGAATGAACAATACCGTTGTATCAGCCTTGTTGATAAAGCCAAAGGATATGGCATGGAGGGCGTACAGATTGACGGGAATAATCTGCTCACAGTCTATGATACGATCAAAGGGGTACGGGAATTCTGTATCAAACACCAGAAACCCTACCTGGTCGAATGTATGACCTTTCGCATGCGCGGACACGAAGAAGCCAGTGGTACAAAATATGTCCCGCAGGATCTTTTCCGCTTATGGGAACAAAAAGACCCCGTCAAAAATTATGAGCAGTATTTATTGAATACCGGTGTGCTGAGCGAGGCAGCCCTTCAGGATATCCGGAATGAACTGAAGGATAAGATCGAAACGGAACTGGCGCATGGGTTCAATACACAGCCTGTGGTAGCAGATACCGAAGATGAGCTGGAGGATGTTTATCAGTCTTTAGCCGGCAGTTCGCCGGTATCAGTCCGGTTATTTGATAATTCGCACCCGACACCTGACACCTGGCACCTGACACCCGACACCCGACACCTGACACCCGAAAAAAGAATGATCGACGCCATCAAAGAAGGCCTCTATCAATCCATGCAGCAGCATCCCAACCTGGTCCTCATGGGACAGGATATTGCGGAATACGGTGGGGCGTTCAAGATCACGGAAGGATTTGTACAGGAGTTTGGAAAGGAAAGAGTGCGGAATACGCCCTTATGCGAAAGCGCCATTGTGGGTTCGGCCCTGGGTCTTTCGCTGGAAGGATTCAAGAGTATGATGGAAATGCAGTTTGCCGATTTTGTAAGTGTGGGATTCAACCAGATTGTAAACAATCTCGCCAAGATCCATTACCGCTGGGGTCAAAACGCCGATGTGGTGATCCGGATGCCGGCAGGCGCCGGCGTGGGAGCCGGTCCTTTCCATAGCCAGAGCAATGAAGCCTGGTTTACGCATACACCCGGGTTGAAAGTCGTGTACCCGGCGACGCCGATGGATGCAAAGGGATTGCTGATCGCCTCGATCAATGATCCCAATCCCGTACTGTTTTTTGAGCACAAGGCGCTTTATCGTTCCATCAGCGGTCCCGTACCGGAAGACTACTATGAAATTGAGATCGGCAAGGCCCGTCATGCCAGGGAGGGGGACGAGGTATCCATCATCACCTATGGCAGCGGGGTGCACTGGGCGGATGACTATGCAGCGGAGCATCCTGAGATCTCCATTGATATTTTAGACCTGCGAACCCTGTTGCCACTGGATTATCTCGCTATCCGCGAAGCGGTTCAGCGGACCGGCCGGGTACTGATCCTGCATGAGGATACACTGACCGGCGGGATCGGCGGCGAGATCGCGGCCTGGATCGCGGAACATTGTTTCTCCCTGCTGGATGCCCCGGTGATGCGCTGTGCTTCCCTCGATACACCGGTGCCTTTCAATATTGAACTGGAAAATAATTTTCTCGCCAAAGCGAGACTGGATGAAACGGTGCAGGCGTTACTGAATTTCTAGGCCGGTCCCTGATCCGCCGGTTCAATGAGCATTAAATTTGCCGTCTCCCCGGGTTTTCCTATCTTTTAATTGTCTTATTTACCACCCATTTTATTCCTCCGTACCAGGTTGCGATATTATTCACCTCTAAAACCTGGTTTATGTACATTGTCAGAGACATTTTTTACCTGCATTTCGGGCATTACCGTCCGGCCAAACAATTACTGGATGAAGCCCTTCGTGCCGGCTTGCTCCCGGAAAACAAAGCGGCAAGGGTGCTGTCCGATTTCACCGGGGATGCTTACCGCCTGATCTTTGAGGAGGGATTTGATACCCTTGCGGAATACGAACAATCCCTCACGGGCAGTATGCGGAAAGACGAGTGGCAGCAATGGTATGAAAAGTTCAAACCCCATGTGGAGCGAAGTCACCGGGAATTGCTGAAGCGGGTGGTATAAACCAGCATCGAGGTAGTATACGGCCCTTCAGCAGCAAGACCTCCTGGCTGCAGCCATCAGCCCGCGGGAGCAGGTAGTCATTATTGACGACCCGCGGGGAATCGCCTGCCCGGAATTTTGCTGATATACTTTTCTTATAGGGAATGGCCCGGACCTTTATTGCCGGGATGAGGGTATGCCATTCATTGTGTAAATTGGTGAATAAATGTCACGAATGAAAAAAATCATCGCGTCAGTCACGGTATGCACGCTCTTATTTTCCTGTCAAAATAAAAGCCGGTATAATGTGGACCCTGTCCTCTTTGATACGGCCTATCACCCCTCGGTATTTACCGATACGGGCAGGCTGCAGAAAATAAAACAGTACCTGCCGGTGATCGACAGCCTTTACCGCAAACATGCGGAAGAGAATCATTTCCCGGGGATTGTTTTTGGAATCGTGGTGGACGGGCAACTGGTTTATAAGAACGGGTATGGATATACGGACC
>JBBIGW010000144.1:0-9259 GCA_037447355.1 Bacteroidia bacterium
ACGAGCTTTGAGCCGCGAGCTACGAGCCGTATAGTGCGGTAACTCGCTTTAGGTCTCGCAGCTCATCGCTCGCCCCTCGCAGCTTTTCGAAAAACACAAGCTACGAGCTTTGAGCGGCGAGCCGTATAGGACGGTAACTCGTTTTAGGTCTCGCAACTCATCGCTCAAAGCTCGCAGCTTATCGAATAACAGCATCCACCGCCTTAATGGCTTTTTGCAATCGTTCCTCATAGTTGCCGCTGATCTCAGCCCAGGGAACGGACTGGTTTACCAGTATATCCTTATAGATCTGGCCCAGTTTCTTCCGCGTGTACAGGTCGGGGTATTCCCGCAATTCATCCTCCACCCAGGGCAGGTCGGTCTGGCAAAGGAGATAGAGGTCATAATTCCGTTCCCCGATCTGCTCCAGGATATAGCGGTGACATTTATTGAATACAAATTCGCACCAGACCTTCATCACGTACATATCGGTATCGATAAACAGGGGCAGGTGGCCGCCGGATTCCAGCAGGGGTTCCGATTGCTGTTCCAGCCGGCCGGTATATTCATCCTCCAGGGCCAACTGGCCTTTGGCAATGGTGAGGAGTTCCTCAAATTCGTAACTGGTACCATTGGTCTGCAGGTACTCCCGGGCAAACTCCGGGCACCAGGTGGTCTCATAGTGCTGTGCCAGCTGTTCACATAAAGTGCTTTTCCCCGTGCTCTCCGGGCCGATGACGACGATTTTTTTAAGCATGCTGCTCTTTTGCTCTTTTGACCCACTCCAGCAGTCCAAAGACGGCCATGATCAGTAATACAATATAATAAACACTGGTGAATACAAGGCCTTTTACAAAATAAAGCGGGATGGATGCAATGTTGGTAGCAATCCACCAGTACCAGCTTTCCACTTTTTTACGGGTCATCAGCCACATGCCCGTAAACGCCGTGGCGGAAGCAAAGGCATCGGCCCAGGGAATGGCCCCTTCAAAAAAATTATCCTTCAGGTAAACCAGGGAGAAATAGATCCCAATATAAAAGAACCCGAAGAAAAGAAACTGGTACAGCAGCATCCGCCCGGCGGACCAGGTAATATGCAGCAATTTGTCCTTGTGCTCATCTTTCCGCAGCCACATATACCAGCCATAGAAGCTCATTACGGTATAATAGAAATTAACACTGGCCTCGCCGGGTAAGTGAAATTTAAAACTCAGGTAGATATAGACGATCGTATTGATCAGTCCGACGGGATAGACCAGGATATGTTCTTTGCGGCTGAACCAGACACTGGCAATACCGGCGAATACCGCTATGTATTCCAGCCAGCCGGTGCGCTGCATCCCCTCAATAAATTGCTGGTATATTTCCTGTAGCTCCATATGCTGACCCAACCTTGTTTCCCGCTAAAGATACTGGGGAATAGAAACAGGACGGTAAATCATGCTGATTTTTTAAGATAATACCTATATTTCAATACCCATAACGGGTACTTCACTTTAATCAACCATTAAACCCATTACCATGCGCCGAACCTTGCTCTTCGCCTGTCTTTTCTCCGGAACATTTCTTCAAAATGGAATAGCCCAGGTTACTCCTGTTGTCAACCCGGTAATGACGCTTCCCAAACTGACCCTGCCCGCCAGTTTTGCGGGTAAAATAAAATTAGTGGACAGCCTGCAAAAAGCCAAGGCCCCCGACGGCGCGATCCTGAAAGCCTTTTTACCGCAATACGCTGTACCATTCCAGCAACAGCTGATTGAGAATTTACTTTTACTGGACCAGGCATCCATGGATAACGGCAATACCTGGTTTTCCAGGCGGGTGCCCGAACTGATAACAACGGTAAGAAGAGAATACCCGGAAATAACCCGGCCGGTCATGTATAAAATATTCTACGGCTTTTGTTACAGCAAAAAACCTTCTTTTTTTGACCTGTTCTGGCCCTGGGATATGGAAAAAGCCCTGAATGTTTCTTACGGGCAGAATGCAGGTGACCATACCGCTCCCAAATACCTGAAAGAAGCCGGCCTGGGTATGGATGTGGTGTTCTCATACTATGCATACAAGACCACATTGTTCACAGACCCCTGGGTTACTTCGGGTATGACGGATTATAGTCCCGAAAGATTCCAGGGGTATACCGTAAAATCAACGGTTTATAATTTCCTCTCGGGCGGTTTCAGTCCTGCAGAGATCTATGATGCCATGCGCAGGGGTGGTTACCGTTCTGATTACTGGCTGATCGGATACTGTTTTGCCAATTCCCTGTACGGAACACCCGTTGAAACAGTGGCCAGGATCCTTAAAAAAGATTATATCACTGACTCCGAACTCGTCCGGATCCTGGGTCAGTCTTCCGATTACAAAAAGCAGGAGAATATACTAAAGGCTTTGCAGGCAAATTAATAAGGAAAAAAGCCGGAATAACCGCTATGGTTCTTTTTTTTCAGCAGCATTGTTTTTATACCGCTTCCATCCTTTCAGGTATTTTATTCCTTTCGAGGTTTGAAATCTCGTGGGTACCTGTTGCCATTGACCACCTGAAGAACGCCAGGCCAGGAAATGCAGGTGCGGGCCAAACGCATAACCGGTTTTCCCGCTTAAGGCGATCACCTGTCCTTTTTTCACCGTATCGCCCAGGTTCACCAATGCCCCGTTGTATTGAAGGTGCCAGTAACCCGACCTTGTACCGTCCGGGTGCTGAATCACGATATTGTTTCCCTCCTGCCGGTATTTCTTATCCAGCCCTCCTTTTTTCCCGTCCTCCTTCACCCTTACCACCACCCCCTCCCTTGCCGCGCAGATCTTTGTTCCCCTCTTCATATTAAAATCCAGTGACGCTCTTTCCTTATGGGTGAAGCGGCTGAAATAACCCTGGATCACGCGGAAGGTTTTTCCTTCCTCATAAGGCAGGGCATACACATAGCTGGTATCGTCTTTCAGCACTCCTTTTTGCAACAATTTTACCTGCTGACGCAGGGGGTTTTTGCTGACAGAACAGGAACTGAGCAGCAGGAACAGTAAGAAAATAAATACCGGGCCCCGTTGCCCTTTCTGCAAAGGGCCTGGCGATAAATAAAACCGGCGGTTTCCAGTCAATTCAAGCGGCATAGAATTAAAATTACAGGATTGTCAAAAAACCAGCCCTGCTATCAGGCTCTTTTTTGAAATCCTGAAATTGGTTATATTGAATAAAGTAATTTGCGGGCGGGCCCTGATTTAACATTTAATACAGAACCGGGACCGGCCTCCTTACGTAACTGCTGAGTGAAAAAAACGATGAAGTACAGTTTTACACATACCGATGGTCACGGTAAGATCTTATTGCATAAGCAGGAGAAAGATTTCCACCAGCAGTTCTATACGCAAGAAAAGGGGTTCACTTTTCATACCATCGCCTGGAATACCGGCGCTTCCCAGCTGATCTATATCGATGAGGCAGCCTATGTGTTTGAACGGGATACGGTGCTTCCCATTATGTTTAACCAGAGTTTCCGCTTCGAACGGGCGGAAGATATTGTTGCCTGGCAGTTTAACCGGGAATTTTACTGTATCGTGAACCACGAGGCGGAAGTCGGTTGCGTGGGTTTTATTTTTTTTGGTCCTTCCCCGACTATGTTTACCCGGCTTGAACCGTCGGATACGGCTATTTATAAAAACCTCCTGTCGGTTTTTGAAGAAGAATTCAGTTCCGAAGAAGACATCAAGGGAGAAATGCTCCGCATGCTGCTGGTACAACTGATCATTAAAACAACACGGCTGGCCAAAAAACAATACCTCGGCAACACTGAATCCTCCGAAGACAAATTCAACCTGATCCGGCAGTTCAACCTGCAGGTGGAAATCCATTTCCGGGAGCAGCACCAGGTACAGTTTTATGCCGGCTTATTGAATAAATCCCCGAAAACGATCTCCAACTACTTCGCACAGTACAGCCGGAAAAGCCCGTTGCAGTATATCCATGACCGGATCATTATGGAAGCCCGGCGCCTGTTTTATTATACGGACAAATCGGTCAAGGAAATTGCGGAAGAACTGGGATTTGAAGAATGCTCCCATTTCAGCAAGTTCTTTAAAAAATATACCGCGCAAAACCCTTCCCGGCTGAGAAGCCGGGTGGCAGGAGGGGACCAGGGAAAAATATACCAGTGATCGGGAACAATGTATAAGGAGCACGTTGGGGCAAACCCTCATTTTTGCGCCGTTAAACACCGTTAGTATGAAATGGTTTCTCTTGCCTTTATTCCTGCTGGTTTTGCCGCTTGATCAGCTCCCGGCGCAAACCGGTTTACGCAGCACCCGGTTTAATCTTGAAAAGGGCCTGGCCATACAGGGCTATGACCCGGTGGCTTATTTCACAACGAACAAAGCAGTAAAAGGCCGGAAAGAGCTGGCAGCCTATGCGGAAGGGGTTACCTACTATTTTTCGACAGCCGCAAACAAAGAACTGTTCCTGAAAGATTTCCGGAAATATGAACCGCAATACGGAGGCTGGTGCGCTTATGCCATGGGTGCGTCGGGTGAGAAAGTGGAAATTGATCCCGCCACTTTTAAAATAGTAAACGGAAAACTTTACCTGTTTTATCATTCCTGGACCAATAATACCCTGAATAAATGGAACCGGGACGAATCCAATCTGAAAGCCCGTGCCGACCAGAACTGGCAAAACTTATTTCAATAAAATTCCCTGCAAAATCAACCAGTATGAATATAAAAAAGATCATCCCGCTTGTACTCCGCATCGCAGCCGCCCTGATCCTGCTGCAGACCCTTTATTTTAAATTCACCGCCCACCCGGAGTCGGTAGCCCTGTTTACCAAACTGGGCGTGGAACCCTGGGGCCGTATCGGGACCGGTGTATTTGAACTGATCGCAGGCATCCTCCTGCTCCTCCCACCGGCTGTTTTTGCCGGCGCTTTAACAGGGATCGGGCTGATGAGCGGGGCCATTTTCTCCCATCTCACCGTGATCGGGATTGATTCTGCGGGTGACGGCGGCCAGCTTTTTATTCTCGCCATTATTGTCTGGATCTGCTGTGCGGTCCTTTTATGGATCTATCGTGCCCAGGGACGAAAGATGTACCAGTCCATCGCCGCAAATAAATAAACTAAAGCCCCGCTTATGATCTCCCTGCAACTGGCAAAGCAATTAGGATACCTGCAACGGCTGCTGCTGCAGTTATCGGATGAACAATACCTGCGTCCCGTACAGCACCTCGATCAATCCACGATCGGGGGCCATAGCCGCCATATCATCGAAATCCTGCAATGTGTGCTGAAGGGCTATGATCCGGGCCGCGTGGATTATATCCGGCGGAACCGGGATCTCCTGCTGGAAACCAGCCGGGAAACAGCCCTGCAGGCGATTGACGAACTGGTAAACAAGCTTGCAAGGCCGGATAAAATACTGTCCTTAGAGGTGGCGGCACAGCCGGAGAGCAGTTACCGGGAGATAACGACGACCTATAACCGGGAACTGGTCTATATCATTGAGCATACGATCCACCACCTTGCATTGATCAAAGTGGCCCTGGTTGAAATGAAACTGGACCTCGTCAGCAACGAATTCGGGGTGGCTTATTCCACCCTGCTGTACAGGCAACCTGCCGGGAAAAATGCGGGGCCGGAGAAAGTTACTGCGGATAAAATAATGGCTTAACTACGGGTATATGTGCACGGTTCTCTTTATTCCACAAAAGGATTCGGTCATTTTCACCTCTTTACGGGATGAAAACCCGCAACGTCCTGCAACCGCCGGTCCTGCCCTCCTGAGCGGTGAGAACTGGCGTTTCCTCGCTCCCCTTGACCGGCAGGCCGGGGGTACCTGGGCGGGGATCAATAATTACGGAAACGTGGTCATCCTGCTGAACGGCGCTTTTGAAAATCACAGAAAGCAAAAGCAATACAAAAAAAGCCGCGGCCTTATCGTCACCGCCTTACTTAAATCCGTTTACCCGGTAGTGGAATGGTCCCTGATGGATATGGAAGGGGTGGAACCCTATACCCTCGTGGTCTGGAGTGAACAAAACCTGTTTCAGCTGGTATGGGACGGTGAAAATAAACACCGGGCCCATTTCGATACCGGCAGGGCACGTATCTGGTCATCGGCCACCCTGTACAGTCCCGGCGCAAAAAAAAACCGGCAGGAACTGTTTGAGAACTGGATGAACTCCAAACCCCGTATCAGCCAGGAATCTGTCCTATCTTTTTTCAGCTCGTCAAATGATCCTGAAAACGGGTTTATCATGAACAGGGGCGCCGGGCTGAAAACCCTGAGTTATACTTTTATAGCGCTGGGCCCCGGTCAGCAGGGTGTGCTGAGTTACCAGGACCTTAAGAGCGGGAGCCGGCAAACTGAATTTTTAACCGTGGAGCATTTTATTCCGGATCTGAATAACCTGTATTTCCCCTCAAACCCGCCGGATCATGCCTGTTAACTCCATCAGCGCTTTTGAATACAGTACGATCCTGGTATCCATTATACTTGGATTAGGGATCACCCATTTGCTGTCCGCCTTTACGGACCTGTTGTACAACCGCCGGCAGGTACGGTTTTACTGGCCGCAGAGTACCTGGGTGATCTTCATCCTTTTTCTTCATATACAGGACTGGTTTGTCACCTACCAGTTAAAAAACAAAACGGCCTGGACCTTTCTTGAAATGGTTTTTATACTGCTTTACCCGGTCTCACTTTTTGTAATTGCGAAACTCCTGCTGCCCTCGAATGAACGCGAAGAAAGAAAAGATATGAAACAATATTACATGAGCCAGTTCCCGGTTATATTCCTGGTGATGGCCTGCAGCATTCTCTTATCGGTATTGTTTAACCTGGTGTTATTACAGCAGTCCCTTTTACAGCAGGTGCCGCTGGGAATATTTTTCCTGGTCATGCTGTTTATGGCTGTCAGAAAAATCCGGCATTCCCGGTATCATCAACTGATCGCAGCGGGGCTGTCGGTGGCCACGGTTATTTCCGTCCTGCTGGAAAAAGAAAACTGGATAATCAAATAAATCATGCTGAGTTTCCTGAAAAGATTCCATATCAGGTTGCTGAACTGGGAATACTGGCCAACCGCCCTGGTATATGGGCCCATATTCCCCGTTTACCTCTGGTATTGCCTGAGAGCAAGAAGTTTTTTCTTTACCTCCGCATCAAACCCGGGCATACAGCATGCCGGGCTGATGATGGAAAGTAAATTCAGCATTGATCCCCTGGTACCGGCAGCTTTCAGACCCTCCTCCCTTTTATTTGAACCGGGAACCTGTTTCAACCAGGTACAGGCCGCGCTGGAGAAAAATGAATTCCGCTATCCGCTTGTTGTAAAACCGGATATCGGGGGAAAGGGGATGGGAGTGACCAAAGTAGATACAGCAGCACAGTTGCAGGCTGTCCTGAGCCGCTACCCGGTTCCATTCCTTGTACAGCCCTTTATAGATTTTCCAAATGAAACCGGTCTCTTCTGGGTCAGGATCCCCGGTGAGAAAGAAGGGAGGATCACCGGTATTGTCCGGAAAGAATTCCTCCGGGTAACCGGGGATGGGAAACAGTCCATCCGCTCCCTGCTCCTGTCCAATGACCGGTTTCTTCTCCAGTTACCCGCGCTTGAAAAACAGCTGGGTCCGGCGATCAACCAGGTGCCCGGGGCAGGAAGAACAGAATTGCTGGTGCCTTATGGCAATCATGCCCGGGGGGCCCTTTTCCTGGACGACAGTCATTTGATCACCCCGGCGCTCAACGCCAGTTTTAATAAGATATGCTCCCAGATCCACGGGTTTTACTTTGGCCGGCTGGATGTACGGTACCAGAGCTGGGAGGAATTAGAAGCCGGTAGATCTTTCAGCATCATTGAACTCAATGGCGCCGGGAGTGAGCCCACCCATATTTATGATCCCCGGCATTCCCTGTTCTTTGCCTGGAAAGAAATAACCCGGTATTGGAAACTGCTATGGCTCGTAAGTATGAAAAACAAAAAACTGCAAAAGGCGGAATGGATGAGTTTCCGGGCGGGTATGCAGATGCTGAGGAGCTATTTCAGGTATATGAAGACCTGCAGGGAGGGGTTTAGCTGAGAACTGCCGCGTCATTCGTTATTTGACCGGCTTGTTTGCCTGTCCTTTGTTGTCGGGTGTCGGGTGTCAGGTGCCGGGACTTCAAAGGATGTGCTGAATCATAACTAATATTTCGGTTAATGATTCCGGCAAGTTCACAATCTGTCCCTCCCTACTGCCCACTTCCTATTTCCCGAAAGAATACGGTAGCCCATTCATTTTCCAGCTGTCCCTTAGAAGGCCCCGTTCACTTATTATCACAATAGGCACATAGTAACACAATATAACTCAAATAGGGTTTTTCGACATACGTACCTTGTGAAACCTACTGCCTGTTCCCCCAACGAAGACTCAACCTGCCTGGCGGCCTGCAGGTGCTCAATACCCGATTTTCAATTTTCATTGAAGACCCTACTGCCTACTCCTTACTGCCTACTCCCTACTCCCTACTGCCTACTGCCTACTGCCTTATTTCAATCTTCCCGAAGAATTCGAAATGCCCCTCGCTTTCCAGAAGTTTCTTAGAAGGCCCCATTCACTATTCACCATTCACCATCCTCACACATCTTCTTCAAATTCTCCAGCCCCTTCACAAACTGGTGATTGAGGTTTTTGTTGATCATCGGTCCCATCAGCCGGGCAATGGGATAAGGAAGGTCGCCGCTGTTTTGCCAGGTCACTTTTGTTTCATTGCCATCTCCCCAGGGTTCGAACAGCCAGTTGTCCCTCGCCTTCGCTTTCCAGGGTTTAAAAAATTCCAGGTCGAAATAAATATGTTTCTGATCCAGGCTCAGCAGGGTAAGGCGGCCCACCCCTACTTTTTTACCCTCCCACTCGTATTTATGACCGGGACTTGCAGCTGTACCGGTAATCTTGCTTTTCGCCGTCGGATCGGATTGCTGCCAGGGATTCCAGCGGCTGTAGTAGTTTAAATCCGCGATCCGCTGCATGATATATTCAACCGGGCGCTTGATAAAAGTGGTTTTCTCCACATGATAGGTTTTGGGCAGGAAGGCCGCGGCTGCCAGCACGAAGACGATCAGCCCAAGAAGTATATAGATGAAGATCATGGCTGGTTATTTAGACCCTTAAGTTACCGATTTGAGACGGGTTGTACAATGATTATTCTCTCAGCGGCGGGGGCGAGAGATAAGCTGCGAGGGGCGAGCGATGAGCTGCGAGACCTAAAGTCAGTTACTGTACTATACGGCTCGTGGCTTGCAATAAGCTGC
>JBBIGW010000145.1:0-9157 GCA_037447355.1 Bacteroidia bacterium
GAGATCGCTACCCAGATATGTCGCGATGCCAGGCAAATGCTGGGCGGTATGGGGATCACAGGCGAATATCCCGTGATGCGCCACATGATGAACCTGGAAAGTGTGATCACCTATGAAGGAACCCATGATATTCATTTGCTGATCACGGGGATGGATGTGACGGGGTTCAATGCGTTTAAGTAAGACGGGAAGACGGGAAGATGGGAAGATGGGAAGATGGGAAGATGGGAAGATGGGAAGATGGGAAGATGGGAAGATGGGAAGAATCTCGGGTCTGTAAGGTACTTCAATTTTCAAACTGATTCTTCCGGACTTTCTGACTTTCTGACTAACAAAGTGAAAAGTTTCGAATCAGTAAGAAAGCTTCAAAACTTAGACCAGTTCTTCCGGACTTTTCCGGCTTTCGGACTAACAAGGAGAAAAATCGATTCATAAGAAAGTTTCAAAATACAGGCCGGTTCTTCCGGACTTTTCCGACTTTCGGTCTTTCTGACTTTACAATGAAAGTATTCTTAATCGGCTTCATGGGCTCCGGCAAATCACACTGGGGCCGCTTGCTCAGCAATAAACTGGGAATCCGTTTTTTTGACCTGGATGAACAGATCACGGAACAGGCCGGAAAATCCATTCCCGAAATATTTGCGGAAGAAGGGGAGGAGCGTTTCCGCCTGCTGGAAAAAGAAGTCCTGCACATCATTACTGAAAGTCATGACCGTTTCATTATGGCCTGCGGGGGCGGTACGCCCTGTTATTTCAACAATATTGAGTACATGAATACGGCAGGTACCACGGTCTGGATCAATACCCCGCCGGAAACCCTTTTCTCCCGGTTGATAAAAGAAAAGGAGAACCGTCCGCTGATCAAAAACCTGTCGGATGACCAGTTGCGGGGTTTTATCAGCAAAAAATTTTCTGACCGGCGTATCTATTACGAACAGGCGGAACTGGTAATGGATGAGGAACCGGTCCATTTGGATAAATTAATTGAAACCATTTTTCATGCATAAGAATTACCTGGGAATAGCCGCTTTTCTTGGCGCCCTAACCGTGGCAACCGGCGCATTCGGGGCACACGGATTACAGAAGATCACTTTCGATACGGCCATCCTGCACAGTTACCAGACCGCCGTACAATACCAGATGTATCATGTACTGGGATTACTGGCCATCGGGATCTTATTTGAACGGTTTAATTCATCCTTGTTGCGCTGGGCGGCCAATCTTTTCCTGGCCGGGATACTCCTTTTCTCCGGTTCCATCTACCTGCTGACATATTTAAAGATAAGGGGAATGAGTACCGCCTGGGCAGGGCCGGTGACACCGGTTGGGGGAGTGCTTTTTATAGCCGGCTGGTTATGCCTGATGGTGGCCGTTACCCGGAAACAAGATTAAAGAGGCAGGTCCAGGGTTGTAACGGTACCGCCCTGGTTTTCGATCCGGTAGGTTCCCCCGATCCCTTCCATCCGGCGGGCCATATTCTTCAGGCCATTGCCAAACTGCCGGAGATTGTCCAGGTCGATCCCCTTGCCATTGTCTGAAATACGGATATGAAGAGAAGTCCCGGTGGTAATTTCAATGATCGCTTCCGTACCACTTGAATGTTTCAGGATATTATTGAGTGTTTCTTTCACACTGAGAAAAATATTCCGCCTCTTATCCCCGGCGAGTTCTTTCTCTGCCATCTGTTCCGGTACATGGACCTTGCAGGCTATCGGGGTGCTGTCAAAATACTCAATGGCATAAGACCGGATATAGGAGACCAGGTTGTCCAGCGTGTCATTGCCGCTATTCATACTCCAGATGATCGCGTTCATTTTATTCAGTACATCGTCCGCCGAATGGGATATTTTTTCGATCTCTACCGGGGTGCTCTCTTTCATCTTATTCCGGGCGATCTCGCTCATCAGCCGGATTGCCGTCATACCGGCCCCCAGTTCGTCATGCATATCAGTGGAGATCCGCTGCCTTTCTTCCTGCTGGGCTTTGTACACGGCTAATTCTTTTTCGTATTCCTTCAGCAGGTTCTGTGCTTTCAGGGTTTCTTTTTCCTTGGTCTGGTTGATGATGTTCCGCCGGTTTTTATAGTTAAGCCCGGCCAGGAAAAGCGTCAGTTCGAGGAAGAGCCCGATCTCATAATACAGGACAGAAGAACTCAGCAGGCCGGGTAGTTTCCGGAACTGCTGGTCAAACATAATACCCAGTTGCGAAAGGGCGGCAAAGATGAACAGGAAAAGGTTCCCCCAGAAAAGGTAGCGGAGCAGTTTTTCATCCCAGTTACGGGCGCTGTACACCAGGTACACCAGTATCAGGGTCAGGAGCAGGACCTTGGTCAGGGTCTCTGTAAGGTATTCAAGGGTGTAATTATTGCTGAAATAATGCAGGACGGTAAAAAGGATCATCGAAACCATCAGTATGGAAATGCCGGTTGTATAAAGCCGGGATAGAAACGGGTGCCGGTTGTCCGTGTCCAGGAATTTTTTCATGAACAGCATATAGAATATAATACCGCCGGCCTGCAGCATATAATCCAGGTATCCTTCCAGGAAGAATCCAAAAGAGGTGGCATTCAGGTGGTAGATGGTCTGCAGGAACAAGAGGCCGCCCAGGAACAGGGCATAGCCTGAATAGTAAAGGAATTCCTTGTTGCCTCCCTGGAAAAAATTGGTCAGGGAAAAAAGGATCATCATCAGGAGCAGCCCGCAAAATAAATAGGTGATCTGGTTGGACTGGTAGTAATTGCTGTTTAGCTGTTCCAGGAAAGCCGGCACATGCCCGGTGCCGATCAGGCGGGGACGGAGCATATTGTTATAGGTCTTAATAGCGGAGAGTTCCGCAATGACGGTCATCGAATCCTGCGGCGCCAGGCTGACCAGGCGAAAACTGGCACGCTCCATAACGGGCGGGGCAATATCCGGAAGGGGCCGTACCTGGCCATTGAACAGTTCATAGAGCCTGACCCGGTTAAAATAAAATCCCGGGCAGAAATAAACGCGACTGGCCGAATCCGCGCTGTTATACAGGTTAAATTTCACAAAGATCCGGCTGGTAACCCGGTCATTGGGCAAAGGACCCTTATACTGTGTCCCCGGTTTAAAAGGCAGGGAGGAAATTATGACCCTTGCTTCCCCTTTTTTATCCGTATAGGCACTGCTTACCTTATCGTGGATTTTTTCCTCAAAGATCACTTTACTGATATCGGTATAACTGCCGGGAATTGTACCCTGCGACCGCAGGGCAGGAGACAGGAGGAGCAGGAAATACAACCATCCGGTTGATATGATCAGTCGGTTCAGGTTCATGCAGGTTCTAAGTATTCAAATGTAAGCTATCCTGTCTGCTTTAACCAATCCCCGTGTTTGAGTCCCGGCACCGGTAGGCCGGAAAGAATTGCCTGGCCCGGAGAGCAGGGAATGAGGTAAATGCAAACTAATTATCTTTGCAAATATGGCTAATAAGCTGAGAAAGAAAACGAAAGAAAGTGCTGAATCCAAACCCGTTCCGGTGGTGAAGGAATTCCGGAAGGAGAAGGAGGAGTCGGTGGATTGGGGAACACTGGCCCGGGATGAACGGACCTGGAAGATCGTGGGTTCAGTATTCCTGCTGATCTCCATTTTTCTTTTTATAGCTTTTGCTTCCTATCTCTTTACCTGGAAAGAGGACCAGGCTGTGGCGCTGCAGGGATTTTCCGCCCTGTTAGATAATGATAAACCGGTGGCGAACCTGCTGGGCCGCCTGGGCGCCGTGGTCTCTCATTTTTTTATCTTCAAGGCCTTTGGAATAGCCTCCTTCCTTATTTGTACTTTCTTTTTTGTGGTAGGGGTTAATCTCCTGTTCCGACGCAAAGTATTTTCTATCTGGAGAAACCTGAAATATGTTACGGTAGGTTTGCTGGTGCTCTCAGTATCCCTTTCTTTCCTGTCTCAGCATACGGAATTTTCGTTTGGCGGAGGGGTTGGGGATATGATCAACCGCCAGTTATACGGGGCGGTAGGTACCGTGGGTACCGCTGCGATATTATTATTGCTGGCTGCAGGGTATTTTATCTGGCAGTTTAACCCCACCTTTAATTTTCCGCAAAGAAAGCAGGCCCCGGCTGAGGAACCTGCTGCTCCCGGGGAAACAACGGAGATTACCGGAACTACCGGGCAAACCATCAATGATCTTTATTCAGATAAAGAAGCTGCCAAACCTAATTCATTAAAAGGGGAAGGAGGACTCAATATTCATTTCCCGGATGAAAAACCCCTGCATGAATTCAGCCTGGTGGAAAAAGAAGAACCGCTGGAAACAGTTTCGGAGCAGGCTGCTCCCGAAAAAGAAATTGTCCGGGATATCCTCCATACCCATGAACTGAATATTGAAAAGCCGGAACAGGTGGAAGAAGAGATCATACAGATCCCCCGCGATATTACTCCGGCAAAAAAAGGAGAAGCAGAGCTCGAACTGGAAATAAAGGCCGCTCCTGAAAAAGCGGAGGAGGAGGAACTGGCCGCTGTGGAAAACCTGCCTCCTTACGAGCCCACCCTGGACCTGCGGGATTATAAATATCCCACGCTGAACCTGCTCGAAACGCATGGCAGTGAGAAGATCATACAGGATACGGGGGAACTGGAGAATCACAAGAACCAGATCATCGCCACCCTGCGGAATTATGCCATCGAGATCCAGAAGATCAGCGCCACGATCGGCCCCACGGTTACGCTTTATGAAATTGTACCCGCCCCGGGGGTCCGTATATCCAGGATCAAAAACCTGGAAGATGATATCGCCCTCAGCCTGGCCGCGCTCGGGATCCGGATCATAGCACCCATTCCCGGCAAGGGAACCATTGGTATTGAAGTGCCCAATGTCAGGAAAACGATGGTGAGTATGCGCAGTTTGCTGGCTTCGGAAAAATTCCAGAACAATAACTTCAACCTGCCCATTGCCATCGGGAAAAAGATCGATAATGATAATTTTATTGTGGACCTCACCAGCATGCCCCACCTGCTCATGGCCGGTGCCACGGGGCAGGGTAAATCCGTGGGGGTAAACGCGATCCTGGTTTCACTCCTGTATAAAAAACACCCTTCCCAGCTGAAACTGGTGCTGATCGACCCGAAGAAAGTGGAATTGAGCATTTACCGGAAAATCGAAAAGCATTTCCTGGCTAAATTGCCGGGGGAAGAAGAAGCCATTATCACGGATACCAAAAAAGTAGTGCATACCCTGAATGCGCTTTGTATTGAAATGGACAACCGGTATGACCTGCTGAAAGAAGCCGGCGCCCGGAATATCAAGGAATACAATGAGAAATTCACCAGGCGGAAACTCAACCCGCAGAAAGGTCACCAGTACCTGCCTTTTATTGTACTGGTAATAGATGAGTTTGCCGACCTGATCATGACAGCCGGCAAGGAAATTGAAATGCCGATTGCCCGGCTGGCGCAGTTAGCCCGTGCCGTGGGGATCCACCTGATCATTGCCACACAACGTCCCTCTGTCAATATCATCACCGGTACCATCAAAGCCAATTTCCCGGCCCGTATCGGGTTTAAGGTTTCTTCCAAGATTGATTCCCGTACCATCCTTGACACAGGCGGGGCGGAGCAACTGATCGGGAAGGGGGATATGCTGATCTCGCATAACGGGGAACTGACCCGCCTGCAATGCGCTTTTGTAGATACGCCGGAAGTGGACGAGGTCGTTGATTTTATCAGTAACCAGCGGGGCTATCCGCAGGCCTTCCTGCTGCCGGAATATGTGGACGAAAAGGAACTGGAAGGAAAGGATTTTGACCTGGGCGACCGGGATTCCCTTTTTGAAGACGCTGCCCGGCTGATCGTGCAGAACCAGATCGGTTCCACTTCCCTGCTGCAGCGCCGGATGAAACTCGGATATAACCGTGCCGGCCGCCTGATGGATCAACTGGAGGCAGCCGGTATCGTTGGCCCCGGCCAGGGCAGTAAGGCCCGGGATGTGCTGATCAAGACCGAGATCGAATTACAGCAACACCTTGATGCACTGGGTTGATCCGGGTTAAATAGTTCAGTTATTGGCTTGTTAAGGAAAAAAAATGATGCAACCCCAAACCCATGGATGCAATCCTATTCCTGTAATTCAATTATCTTTGCGCCGCCCCCGGGCCACACTCAAATTCCCACTGATGAAGAAATTATATTTTATTACCGCAATTTGTACCCTGCTGACAGCCAGTTCTTTTGCTCAAAAAAATCCGACAAAAAACGATCCGGAAGCCAAGAAGATACTGGATGCTGTCAGCGCTAAGTTTAAAACGTTTACCTCGGTCAAAGCCACATTCTCGTATAAAGTGGAGAATGCGTCCGGCAAGACTCTTTCTTCCAAGAACGGAACGATCTTAATGAAGGGGACAAAATACCGGCTCAGCTTCAGCGGCCAGGAGATATTCTGCAACGGCACTACTGTTTGGAACTATGATAAAGGAGCCAATGAAGTGACCATTAATAATGTGGATCCGAACGGGAATACCATTACCCCGCAGAAATTGTTCTCTAATTTTTATGATAAGGATTTTTATTACAGCCTGAACGGGGAGAAGAAGATCGGGACCAAAACAATCCAGGAAATCCAGATGACCCCCGTGGATAAAAGCAAGTCTTTTCATACCGTGTACCTGCAGATCGATAAAGCCAGCCAGACCATTTACAGCACCAAAGTGCTGGAGAATGCGGGTAACCGGTATTCCTATACGGTGACTTCAATGAAAACCAATATTCCCGCAGCCGATAACCAGTTTGTATTTGATAAAAGCAAGTACCCGGGGGTGACAGTAGAAGACCTGCGTTAATGAACGGGTTGTTAATGCAGTTGATTTTCCTGCTTTAGACTATTAATTATTAAAGGGCTTAAAGGAGTTGATTTCCCTGCTTTAGATTATTAATAATTAGGGTCATAGAAGCTGCTAAAAACCTGTATCATCTTGAACGACCCAATAATTAATAATGCTGCTATAAGCCTGTATCATCTTTGAACAACCTCAATAATCAATAATACTGCTTTAAAACTGTATCATCTTTGAACGACCCAATAATCAATAATGCTGCTATAGTACAGTATCATGTTTAAACGGCCTCAATAATGAATAATCAGCTTTAATAAGCTTTCTGCTATAAAACTCACATCACTGCTTTCCGTATTTTAACCAGTTTTTCCAGTAATCCTTCCAGCAGATCCAGTCGGAGCATATTAGCCCCGTCGCTTTTGGCTACGGCAGGGTTCGGGTGCGTTTCAATAAATAGGCCATCAGCTCCTGCTGCTATTGCGGCTTTTGCGATGGTGCCGATCAGTTGAGGATTGCCACCGGTAATACCGCTGGTCTGGTTGGGTTGTTGCAGGGAATGCGTTACGTCCATGACCACGGGGGCATCCTGTTCCTGCATCCAGGGAATATTCCGGTAGTCAACCACCAGGTCCTGGTAGCCGAAAGTGGTTCCCCTTTCCGTCAGCATTATTTTCTCATTGCCTGCCTGGCGGATCTTTTCCGCGGCAAATTTCATAGCCGGGCCACTGAGAAACTGTCCTTTTTTTACATTGATCACTTTCCCGGTCTCCGCAGCAGCAATCAGCAGGTCTGTCTGGCGGCAGAGAAAAGCAGGGATCTGTAATACATCCACATAAGCCGCGGCCATGGCGGCTTCCTCATGGGCATGTATATCGGAGACCACCGGCAACTGGTAATGAGCCTTCACTTTTTTGAGAATTTCCAGCGCTTTCTGGTCACCGAGTCCTGTAAACGAAGACGCGCTGGTCCGGTTGGCTTTCCGGTAGGAAGCTTTGAAAACATAGGGGATTCCCAGTTTTTTGCAAATACCGGAGACCCGTTCAGCCACTTCCATGACAAGTTCTTCACTTTCCACCACGCAGGGACCTGAAAGCAGAAAGAAATTTTTTTCATCGTAGGACTGGCCGCGGAACAGATCCGGAAGGAAATTTTTCATGCTGCAAAAATAAAACGAAGTTCTGAGTTTTGGTTTTTAAGTTGGAATTTGAAACCCGATCCTTCATCTTTGCTGTATAATTGCTTGTTATGGTAAGAGATAAGATCCTGGTCATCGGTGCTTCCGGCCAGATAGGGGTGGAACTGACACTTGCCCTTCGTAAAATTTACGGGAATGCCAATGTGATCGCTTCTGACCTGCGGGAGCAGAATCCCCTGCTGGAAGGGACCGGCCCTTATGTTTCGCTGGATGTAATGAATAAGGAAATGCTCCATGTACAGGTCATCCGGCAGCATATCACCCAGATCTACCTGCTGGCGGCCATTCTTTCGGCCACCGGGGAAAAGAACCCCGGCCTGGCCTGGAACCTGAATATGCAGGGGCTGCTGAATGTGCTGGATATCGCCAGGGAAGAAAAGCTGTATAAGGTTTACTGGCCTTCTTCGATTGCGGTATTCGGCCCGACATCACCCCGGCAGCATTGCCCGCAGCAAACTATTATCGAGCCCACTACGGTATATGGTATCAGTAAATATGCGGGAGAGTTCTGGTGCAATTATTTTAACCACCGGTTTGGTGTGGATGTCCGGAGTATCCGTTACCCCGGCCTGATCTCGTATAAATCATCCCCTGGCGGCGGAACGACCGATTATGCCGTGGAGATCTTTCATGAGGCAATAGAAGAAAAAAAATATGAATGTTTCCTGAAAGAAAATACCTACCTGCCGATGATGTACATGCCGGATGCGATCCGGGCCACGATTGAATTAATGGAGGCCCCCGCCAGTAAGATCAGTGTGCGCACCTCCTATAATGTATCCGGTATGAGTTTCTCGCCCCGGGAGATCGCTGCTGAAATTGAAAAGCATGTCAGCGGCTTTACGATTTCTTATAAACCGGATTACCGGCAGGCTATCGCCGACAGCTGGCCGCAAAGCATTGATGATTCGGTGGCCAGGGCCGACTGGGGCTGGAAGGAAGAGTATAACTTGCCCTCTATGACTGCCGATATGCTGAAGAACCTGCGCAGCTGATGGCCTAGATCTCGTCCAGGAGCTGATGAATGGCTGCCAGGATAGTTTCCTGTTCAGCGTTTTTCAGCAGGTACCCGTCAGCGCCGTTTTCCTTCAGCAGGCTGATGAATTTCGGATCATGGTACATACTGATGACCAGCACTTTTACACCGGGGTATTTTTTTT
>JBBIGW010000146.1:0-9148 GCA_037447355.1 Bacteroidia bacterium
TTCGTAGTTCCTTGACTTCCACACTGGCCAGTTGCAGGGGTTCTTTTTTGTTATCCATGACCACGCCGGATACTTTATACAACTGCGCGTCTGCCAGCAGGGCGGAAAAAAGCAGAAGGAATAAGAGGATAGGTTTTCTGTTCATTGCCAGGGTGAGAATTACAGGTTAAACTGCAAATGTTGCAAATTGATCCGTTTGTCCACAGGCCGCCGGATTAATTTAACTTTATTTAACAGCTTGCTGTACCCGGAATAATCCGCGGACAGCCGGTTCATACGCCTGCAAAAATAGCTGATTATTTGCACCGGTATGCTGATTCCCTGTTTATGGGTGAACGGGTGAAGGCGCATCGAGCGGGATTTCCGCACTGAGGATAAATCCATTTCCCGGGGAGGTTTCAATATCCAGCCGGCCGCCATAAATGCTAAGCCGGCCTATCATATTCCGGATACCGATACCATCGGAATTTTTACCGGCGTCCATCCCCTTCCCGTTGTCCCTGATCCGGAGCTGCACTTTATCCTTTTTAACCTGCAGCCGGATATCCACCCGGGTCGCCTGGGCATACTTGATGATATTGGTACATTGCTCCTGGGCAATGCGGTAGAGCGCGATCTTTCTTTTGTCGTCGAGCAGGTCTTCCCTGAAACCCTTGTGGCTGAACGAAACCCTGACTGGCTGTTGCTGGAACATCTCATGAGCGAGGGACGCCAGTTGTTTGGGCAGGCTCATCAGTTTCAGATCGGGTGTGGCCAGTGAATGGGACAATTTCCTGTTTTCCTCGATGGCATGCTGAATATTAAGAATACTGCTGTTCAGAACCTCTTTATGTTTTTCCGGGTCTTCCGCCACCACGGACAGGATCATTTTAGTACCCACCAGGATCTGGTTTACATTATCATGGAGTTCCTGGCCGAGAAAGTTCCGTTCCTTTTCCTGGGCATCCAGTGCGGTTTCCGTGATGAGGATTTGCTCCAGCCTTTGCCTTTCATTCAGGTCTTCTTCCAGTTTTCTTTTCTCGGTAATATCATTGCGGATGGCAAGGAACTGGTAAGGTTTCCCTTTCTCATTCAGGAAGGGCACAATGGTGGTTCCGGCCCAGTGGATACTGCCATCCTTGGCTTTATTACAGACATCGGCTTTCAGCACTTTCCCGGATTTGATCGTCTTCCAGAAATTCTGCCAGAATGATTTTGGGTGTTGTCCTGAATTCAGGATCCGGTGATTCACCCCGATGATCTCCTCTTTGGAATATCCGTACAGTTTCCGGAAGTTATCATTGACGTAGGTGATTTTCCCGTTGAAATCGGCAAACGAAACAATGGTGGCCTGGTCAAGCGCATATTTATACGCGGAGATTTCCTTGATGCTCTGCTGCAAAGCCTCCTCGGCTTTTTTCCGGGCGGAAATATCGTGCCAGATGGTATAAAACAACTGTTTCCCCTTGATAAGAAAGGGGGTCAGCATAACTTCCACGGGAAAATCAGTGCCATCCGCCTTCCGATGAAGCCATTCAAACCGGTTATACCCTTTTTCCAGGGCTTCCCGGATCATCCGTTTCGCCTTTTCGTAAGAATAAGAGCCATCCGGTTGTTTGCGTGGCGACAATTTCCAGGGGGACTGGTTCAGGAATTCCTCCCGCGAAGAATAACCCAGCAGGGAAACCGTGGCGTTATTGCAATCAATGAAATTCCGGCCATCGAGCAGGAGGATCGCTTCCGTGGATTCGTGGAATAAACGCTGGAAGGCCAGCTCACTCTCCACCAGTTCCTGCTGGGTCCGTTTTAACTGGGTAATATCTGTCCCCATCCCTAACACACAGGGCTGGCTTTCGTAAATCAGCGCCATCGAATTAATATAGACCGGTATTTTCCGTTTATCTTTTGTGACCAGTTGCACTTCCGTGCCCGGCAGGGTCTCAGAAAAAATGCGGCCGATCCGGGTTCTGACTTTTTCTTTTTCATCGCCCTCGTAGAAATCAAGCGGGTGCATGCGGCGGATCTCCCTTGCACTGTAGCCGGTAATGGTTTCAAAGTTCTTATTCCAGCGGATGAACTTCCCTTCCCTGGTATACAGGTAAAAAATACCCGGCATTTTCTGGATCAGTGAATCGGAAAGCAATTTCTCAAACTGCAGCTTCTCTTCGATCAGTTTCTGCTGTGTAATATCCACGAATGCGCCAATAACCCGCACCGGCTGACCTTCTTCATTACGGATCAGGTAGGCCCGGTCCAGCACCGTACCCCAGGAACCATCCGGCAACCGGTAACGGAAATCATCCTGCCAGGAATCCAGTTCATTCCGGCGGACCCGCTGAATACGGCCGATCACTTTTTCCCGGTCATCCGGGTGTACTTTCTGCGACCACTCTTTCAGATCGGGTACAGGTTGCGATGAATCATAGCCCATCATGTTATAAAAGGCTTCATTCCACCAGGTGCTGTCATTTACCAGGTCCCATTCCCACACGGCATCATTGGTGGCCCTGGACAGGAGATGGAAGCGTTCATTGAACTGGCGGATCTGCTGTTCGTTTCTCCTCTGTTCGGTGATATCATGAAAAATGAGACTGAATAATCTTTGGCCGCCTGCATCGGTGAATACGGAAGACGATAACTGGACCAGAATACGAGTGCGATCGCGGCGGATCATATAAACCGCACTGGTGGCAAATCCCTTTCCCCCTCTTTTTACCTGGTGTTCGGTCCAACTGCTGTCTGCTGTATCCAGTAACCCTTCGCGGCCCCGTTGCTTCAATTCCTCTTCAGTCAGGCCAAGCATGATCTGTGCCGCATGATTGGCAGCCAGTACAGCCCCATCTTCATTGCCCAACACAATACCGTCCATACTTTGATCAAAGAATGACCGTAGTTTATCCTCGCTTTCCTGTAAACGGATCCTTGCCATCCGTTCTTCGTGAATATCCCGGAAATTAATGGAAAGCACTTCCACATCTTTAATGTGCAGCAGGTTGGAAAATGTACTCTCCACATAATGCCAGCTATTGTCCCTGTACAGGAACCGGTATTGGGCCGTGATCACTTTTCCCGGCTTTTGCAGCAGCTTTTTCAATATAACTTTAAGTTCCGGGAGGTCATCCGGATGGGTAAATTCATCCGGGTCCACCCCGATTATATTTTCATCGAGATACCCGGTTATACGACGGGCAGAATCACTGATAAATTTAAATTTAAGGTCCTTCCCCAGCAGGACAATACCACTGGGCGAATGCTGGGTAATTTCCCGGAACAATGTTTCGCTTTCCGCGAGTTTGGCCTGGGCTTGTTTCCGCGAACTGATATCCAGGAATGAACCATATAAACAGACCGGTTCCCCGGTATCATCCCGGATCACATGGGCTGCAAATTCAACCGGGAATAATGTGCCGTCCGTTCGCATAGCCGTGTCTTCCCCGCTGATATAACCATGGGTTTTCAGGGCTTCCATTGACCGGAGGAACCCATCTCCGTAAAATACATCAGCCAGTTTTTTTCCGACCAGCTCCTGGCTGTCCCCCGCTCCCCACATACGGACACTGGCCAGGTTTACATACGTGATCGTTCCTTCCAGATCCGCCATACCGATCCCGCTGATCGTGGATTCAATGGCCGCTTCCTTCAACCGCAGATCCCTTTCATTCAGCACGCGCCGGGTTATGTCCTCATGCACGCCGATGATACGCCGGGCTTTCCCCTTACTATCCCTTCCGGTTACATTCCCGGTGAAACGAAACCATTTCAGTTCCCCGCTCTTACAGACCACCCGGAAAGTAGCGTCAAAGGAAGGCTCCTTTCCTTTCAACGTGTTGATAAATTTTACAACGACGGTTTCCTGGTCGGCCGGGTAGATGGCATTGAGCCAGAAATCGGGAGTTGCCAGGTCCTGCTCACTCAAAAAACCGGTTTGTTCCCTTGTCTTCTGGGAAATAAAAGCGGTCTTTTTCTCAAAATTCATTTCCCATACCCCCAATTCACTTTTGTCCAATGCCAGTTTCCACCGGAGTTCATTCTCCCGGATCATATTCTCCGCGTTCTTCCGGTCGGTAATGTCCCGCATAAAGGACACGAAACTGGTATCGGTCAGCCGCCGGGTGGTGGATTCAATATAGACCCCGCCGCCGTCCTTCCGCCGAAAATATCGTTCATTGATCACCGTTATTCCTTTTTCCAGCCCCCGGTACCGGGGCGGGTTTTCCAGGAGATCTTCCGGGAAAAGCAGGTCCGTGACTTTTAATTTCAGAAAAGCCTCCTCGGTGTACCCGAAAAGCTCCGTCATCCGTTTATTAACGGAGAGGTAACAGTCTTTTTCCACATCATAGAAACACACTCCGTCGGCTCCTTCCTCAAACAGGGTCCGGTACCGGAACTCACTCTCCATTATTTCATCTTCCATCTTTTTCCGTTCGCTGATATCCCGGCCGATCACCAGGATCCGGTCATCCGAAAGCAGTTTGGTATTGAGTTCTGCATAAAAAGTCGTGCCGTCCTTTCGCCGGACTTTTCGTTCCTGCATCACCGGTATATGCGCCATCACTTCCGGGATACGGATGGGCGGCTCCCCGGGAGGTAATACCAGGAGGGTAAAAAGGTTGAGCCCGGTTAATTCTTCCCTTGTATACCCGGTCATTTTTTCGGTCATGGGATTCACATCCAGGCATTGTCCCTGCAGGTCCGCGATGATTATCGCATCCGCGGCCTGTTCCACCAGCGAGCGGTATTGCTGTTCGCTTTTGATCAGCAGTCTTTCCATGTTCTTCTGCGCCGTTACATCCCTGTAATACACCGATACCCCTTCAGGTGACGGGTAAATAAAATCCTCAAACCATTTTTTTTCGGTGGAGGAGTACAATTCTACCCGCATGGGCTGCTGGCTCCGCATGGCTTCCTGCAGGCTCTGGTAAAAAGGTTCTTCTTTTACCTGGGGAAATTCCTCCCAGATATTTTTCCCGATCAGTTCTCCGGCAGCACGTCCATGCATTTCCTCAGCCTTACCATTAAGGAAGGTATAATTCCATTGCTGGTCCAGGGCAAAAAACGCATCCGTAACCCGCTCAAAAACACGGTTGATCCCTTCGCCCGGTGACAGGGCGGCCGAAGCAGAAAGCCCGGTATTTTCCCGGACGGTACCCATCACCCCGATAATGGCCTGCTGATCACGCAGGGGCCGGAGTTCCATCAGGAATCCCCTGGTCTTGTTGGAACAAACCCATTCAAAATAAGCCTTCTCGCCCCTCAGTGCAACAGCCAGCCTTTCCCGGAACCCGGTTTGCTGCACTTCGGTCATATGATCGGTTAATGAAACTGCCGCAGGGTTATTTTCATTCACCCGGTGACAAAGAGAGAGGCAGGATTTGTTTTGCCAGGTCAGTTCCCCGTGCTTGTCAAACATGCAGACAGCATCCGCAATGGCATCCAGCATCAACGGATAAACCGATCCGCCCCTATTATTAGCAGGATCCGTAAGGATGGTTTTGTGGTGGGGATAAGGTGATGACATATTTAATGTACTTATAGCACAGCAACTGCCTGACACTGAATGTAAGAATTTAGTTTCATTTCCCACAGCCTGCGCCGGATATAAAAAAAGACCTTCGTAGATTATTTATTGGCCCATAATAGTTTACTCTTATGAGTCCCGTTCATAAAATAAGTACCCCGGCCGGGCATTTATAAACGATGCGGGCAAACAGCCTGTTTAAATACATGAACCGAATGACCTGTTTTATCAAACTTTTAAATACCGGGTTTGTTAACTATTATTACCTGATGGACCCGGGAACGGAATTATAGACGAAAAAACCATTCCCTAACATTCGCCGGGGCAATGTCTTTCCACAGCCTGTGAATAAGTAAGATTAGGTAGTCACAATATTGCTGATTAATATTGGAAATGAAGGGCAGGCTTCTGTAATCGGGCAGAAGACGCAAGATAATCCGGTACCGCCCTTTTGCCGGCTTTGAGAAACATAAACCGAAGTGCATTGACAGACACTATCATTAACCTTGAAACCGTAAACCCTATTGAATTTTTCGGAGTAAATAACGGTAAGCTCGACATTTTAAAAAAGAAATTTCCCCTGCTGAAAATTCTCTCCCGCGGCACCCAGCTTAAATTAAGCGGCGCGCCGGAACAGATTGAAAGCGCCCGGGAAAAGATCTCCCTGATTGTTTCTTACCTGGAACGAAACGGACATATGAGCCAGAACTACTTTGAACAGATCCTGGGTGGCGACGATGCCGAAGTGATTGATCACTTCCGGGAGAAGAATCCGAATGAAGTACTGGTCTTTGGACCGAACGGAAAATCCGTCAGGGCCCGGACGGCAAACCAGAAAAAGCTGGTACAGGAAGCGGAGAAAAATGATATCGTCTTCGCGATCGGTCCGGCCGGTACGGGTAAGACCTATACCGCGGTGGCCCTGGCCGTAAGGGCACTGAAGAACAAACAGGTCAAGAAGATCATCCTGACCCGTCCCGCGGTGGAAGCGGGAGAAAGCCTGGGCTTCCTGCCCGGCGATCTTAAGGAAAAGATCGATCCCTACCTGCGTCCTTTGTATGATGCGCTGGATGATATGATCCCTGCTGATAAACTGGGATACTATATGACCACCCGCACCATCGAGATCGCCCCGCTGGCCTATATGCGTGGCCGGACCCTTGATAATGCGTTCATCATTCTCGATGAGGCCCAGAATGCCACCGACCTGCAACTGAAAATGTTCCTCACCCGTATCGGCGCCAATGCCAAAGCCATCATCACGGGAGATATGACCCAGGTGGACCTGCCCCGCAACCAGCGGAGCGGACTGGCCACGGCCGTTCGGATCCTGCAGAATATTGATGGCATCGGTCATATCGAACTGGATGAAGAAGATGTGGTACGTCACCGCCTGGTGAAACAAATCCTCCGGGCTTATACCAGGGAGCACGAGAAAGACGAGCGGCATTCATGAAACTCATTTTATATTTTTCCAACTACAGCAAAAGGTGGCCGGCAGGCTGCCTTTTACTTTTTGTTATGGCCTGTTCCGTCCCGGCGAAAAGGCCCCCCGTGGTTTACCCGCCCGCTTACCTGGACAGGAGTTTTGAAAAAATCAGCCGGGTTAAAAAATTAGTGCATTCCGGCGATATTATTTTCCGTAACGGGATTGATGAAGTAAGCCAGGCCGCCCGCAGCATGAACCGGACCGATACGTCTTACTCCCACTGCGGCATCCTGCTGCTGGAGCAGGACAGTATATGGATATACCATGCCCTGGGCGGCAGCTATAACCCGGGGATGAAATTATTGCGGGAACCCATCGACAGCTTCTGCAATCCCCGGGACAATAATGCATTTGGTATTTACAGGTATGAACTGGACACTTTACAAATACGGGTATTGCAGGAAACGGTACACCGGCACTATATGAACGGGCTGAAATTTGATATGTTTTTCAACTTTGATACGGACGGGGAGATGTATTGCTCTGAATTTGTTTTCAAATCGCTGAACCGCTCCCTGAACGGGCAACTCAGCAAATATCTTCGCCTGGATACCATTCCCTTTGGTGTTACGACAGATGATATTTTCCTGAACCCGGCCTGTAAACTGGTAAAAAAGGAAAAATTCGGACTTTGACACATTCTACACCTTAATTGCTACTTTTGAATTCTTAAACCCCTTAACAAATGAAAAAACTGAACATTCTGCTGCTGGCTGCTGCCGTATTGACCGTTTCCATTATGGGATGCAAAGGCAAGGGCGGAGATCCCAAAGCTGTATTAATGGCCTTTTTTGAACGTATGTCCAAGAAAGACCTGGAAGGCGCCGCCAAACTGGCCACCAAAGACAGTAAAAGCACCCTCGACCTGATGAAAAAAGGTATGGACATGGCCGAAAAATTCAAAGACGACAAAACAAAAGAAGACCCTGCCGAGGAATTCAATAATATGGTGATCGGGGATGCAAAAATAAGTGGTGACAATGCCACGGTTTCCGTAACTAACAAAAAGAAAAATGAAACCTTTGATTTCCCGTTAAAAAAAGAAGACGGTGGCTGGAAAGTGGATTTCAGCATGGCCACCCTTGCAAAGATGGGAATGGATAAAGCCCAAAAAGAAGGCAATACGAATACGGGAGAAGGTACTACCGATGGTGCAACTGATTTCAATATGGACTCCCTGCAAAAAGGATTAAAGACGATTGACAGCGCCATAAAATCCATCAAACCCGAAGACATGGAGAAAATGAAAAAAGCAATGGAAGAACTGAAAAAAGTAAACCAGAACTGATATCCGCCTCCGGTAAGCGATAAAACACCCCTCTCCCAGGGGTGTTTTTATTTAGCCCGGGAAAGTTTTGTATTTTGCGACTATGAAATGGATGAATGCCGCTTCCCTCCTGCTTTTCTTACTGACCGCAGCCGCCTGCGGCACAAATGACAAAGCCCCGGCTGCTTCGGAAAACAATATTGATGCCGCCCGCAATTTCATACGGGCCGCCCTGGATGGAAAATTCAATGAGGCCCGGGAATATATGGTACAGGATTCCCTGAACAATAATCTGCTGGACCTGGCGGAGCGTTCCTATAAAAACAGCTCCCAGGATACAAGGGATGGCTACCGGGCTTCCTCGATCCGCTTTCACCAGCCGATCGTCAATCTCAATGATTCCACCTCGGTCATTGTTTATTCCAATTCCTACAAGAACGATCCCGACACCCTGCGTGTGATCCGGGTGGGGCCGGAATGGCGGGTGGACCTGAAATCCCTGTACCCGGCCATGACTGACCCTGCACCCATTCAACCCTTAACTACCGACTCAATAAAATGATAAAGAACCTGCTTTTGATCGGACTGGGCGGCGGGCTGGGTAGCGTGGCAAGATATCTTTGCCAGCGCTGGTTCGCGGAAGTGTATTCCCACTCGTTTCCCTGGGGTACTTTCGCGGTCAATATCAGCGGCTGCCTGCTGATCGGTGTATTCTGGGGCATTAGCTTCCGGAACTTCGACAGCAATGAACAATGGAAACTTTTCCTGATGACCGGTCTTTGCGGAGGCTTTACCACCTTTTCCGCTTTTACCCTGGAGGGTATTGGCCTGATCCGTGAACAGAAACTGGCCCTTTTCTTTTCCTATGTGGCAACCAGCTTACTGCTCGGATTAC
>JBBIGW010000147.1:0-9021 GCA_037447355.1 Bacteroidia bacterium
GGTTACCTACCAGTCGATCGGGATGGAACCGGTGCCGGTAGAACAATCCACCGCGATCACGATTTACCGGATCGTGCAGGAACTGATCAATAATACAATGAAACACGCAGCCGCCCGGACAGCCATCGTACAATTAGGGAAGACCAGCGAGGGAATCAATATTACGGTGGAAGATGACGGGAAAGGGTTTGATCCCGTAATTTTGAAAAGCGCAGGGGGAATTGGCTGGTCGAATATCCAGAGCCGGGTGGAATACCTGAAAGGAAAGATGGATGTGCAGTCCGCACCCGGGAAAGGAACATCTGTTCATATTGAATTAACTACATAATGGCTACAACGATTTTTATTGTGGATGATCATTATATGGTCATTGAAGGCATCCGGTCATTACTACAGCATGAAAAGGATGTGGAGTGGACAGGCCATGCCATGACCGCCGATTCCTGCCTTGCTTTTTTACGCCAGCAGCAGCCGGATGTGATCCTGATGGATATCAACCTGCCCGACAAAAGCGGGATCGACCTGTGTAAGGAGGTAAAAGAGAAATACCCCGCTGTTTTCATCATCGGGCTGAGTACGTTTAACCAGCAGAGCTTTATCCAGAAAATGATGGATAACGGGGCTTCCGGTTATGTACTGAAGAATGCCACCCAGCAGGAACTGATGGAGGCGATCAACGCCGTGATAAAGGGGAAGACCTACCTGAGCGATGAAGTGGCGCAATCCCTCCGGAAGAGCAGCCTGGTTGCCGCGCCGCTCCTGACCCGGCGCGAAAAAGAAGTGCTGGAACTGATCGCAGGAGGAATGACCAATAATGAAATCGCTGAAAAAATCTTTGTCAGTGCCAGTACCGTGGATACTCACCGTAAAAACCTGCTGGCAAAACTGGATGCAAAGAATACAGCTGAGTTAGTAAAACTCGCTTTCTTTCATAAACTGATAACGATCGAAAACTAACCGGTTGTTTTACAGTACCGGGCCTGGTTATTCAAAGTCTTCGTATAATAAATATTTTTTCCGGATGGTTTTGTACTCACTGAGCTTCGGCTCCCAGCTTTCCCGGATAGCAGCTTCCGGGGTACCTGCTTTCACTTGTTGCCACAACTCATTATTACCAGCCAGTTTATTGAAGAAGGACTGCTCCATATTTCCTGATTTGGGAATGATAAAGAAGCTGTCCTTTTGAGGAAAAAGCCGGTAGGCCTCGAGCAGCCATTTCAGTTGTACCCTGTTATTCACTTCGGTCTGTACTTCTTCCGGTGTGCCATCCAGTCTCCAGCCATAGCAGGGCTGGCCATACCATTTCGAAACTTTGGCCCCTTCATTGGGTTTCGGAGTGAAGGAATAGAGGTTTGCGGGCAGCGACGGGTGACCAAATACCTGGAAGGGCCGGTCAGTACCCCTGCCTTCACTCAGTACGGTGCCTTCGAAAAAGCAGGTGGAGGGATAGAGATAAATGGATTGGATGTTCGGCAGGTTGGGAGAGGGACGGACCGGTAAAACATACCGGCTTTTATGCGTATAGTCGGCACATTTGATCACCTGGAAATGAAAGGGTGTGTCCGCTGAGTTTTGGGCCGTTTTGTAATATGCATATTTTGCATTGGCTTTTTCGGATAACCATTTTTCACCGGCGATCATAAACGCGTACTCCGCGATGGTCAGCCCATACACTACCGGTACCGGCTGCATTCCGATAAAGGATTTATATTTCATATCGAGAACAGGGCCGTCCACATAATGCCCGTTCGGGTTGGGCCGGTCCAGTACCATCAGCGGTTTACCCAGTTCAAATGCCGCTTCCATAAATTCCTGCAGCGAGGAGATGAAGGTGTAAAACCGGACCCCGATATCCTGGATATCGAAAATCAGCAGGTCCACCTCTTTTACATCTTCTGCGGTGGGTTTTCGTTTACTGCCATACAGGGAGATAACGGGGATGCCGGTTTGCGGGTCGGTATAGTTGCCTACTTTTTCCCCCGCATCGGCTGTACCGCGGAATCCGTGTTCCGGTCCAAATATTACTTTGATATTCACACCAAGTTTACGAAGTGTATCCACCAGGTGGGTATTGCCGACCAGGGAAGTCTGGTTCGCAAATATCCCGACGCTGTGGCCTTTTAGCAGGGGCAGGTAAACAGGGATCCTGTCCGCACCTGCCAGGATCTTTTTGGCGGGTTCCTGGGCAGGACTGTTTAACCCGAGAAACAAGAGAAGGAAGGGGATGAGTTTTTTCATACCGGTTTTTTAAAATCATTGGTAAAATACACTAATTTGTAACAAAGACCTTACCACAGATAAAATTGGTTGCATTGGCTGTTTTTAGCCTACCTTGCAGCCTTTATTTTAATCAAAATCGATACGTATGTCACAAGTAAAAAGCGGGGACAAAATAAAAGTACATTACCATGGCAAATTAACCTCAGGGGAAACATTTGACTCTTCTGAGGGGCGTGAACCACTGGAGTTTGAAGTGGGCAGCGGGATGGTCATCAAGGGTTTCGATGATGGCGTGACCGGGATGACCGTGGGAGAGAAAAAAACCATCAATATTCCATTTTTGGACGCCTATGGCCCCCGGAACCCGGACATGGTGATCGAAATGCCCAAAGACCGTTTCCCGGCTGATATGGAAATCGAAACCGGGATGCCCCTGGTGATGAGCGACGGGCAGGGACAACAGTTCCAGGTTACCGTTGTGGAGATCAGGGAAGCCGCGGTCATGCTGGATGCCAATCATCCCCTTGCCGGGCAGGACCTGGTTTTTGACCTTGAATTAGTAGAGATCGTGGGTGGGAGCCCGCTGATCATTATGCCTTAATACAATTGTTCAACGGGTTTAAATAAAAAAGTTCAGCACTCTCTTGCTGAACTTTTTTATTTTATCTATTCCTTATTTTTTCCGGTTCAGCCACCAGCCCAGCCAGATACCGGCCAGTCCCCAGGCTACCAGGGCATCAATCAAATGACCATACATTGTTTCGGCAGGTGTCTGGAACCAGTTGTGCTGTGTATAAGGGCCATAAAAAAAAGTGATAAGGCCGACAGCGACGGACCCCGCAACAACCCGGATAGCAGTGGGCGTTCCACCCCGGGTAAGTGTATAGATCAGACAGAAAAAGATGAACAGGTCAACCAGGAAACCCCGGATCATGGGCCTTGTCATGCCGTATGAATAGGAGGTTTTGTAGGTGACCGAGGCCCAGGGTTTCCCGTCCATTTTCTTACCCAGTTCTTCTCCCTCACTCATAGAAGCGCCGGGGGGGACGGTAGGCAGCATATAACTGCCATCTTCTTTAAGGGTGGAGGAAAGGCATTGGAGAATACTGTCCTGTGCAGGCGTGTACTTCGCTTCTGCTACATGCAGGTTGAGTACCGCCCAGGATAAAAATTGCCAGATAAAAATGAGGATGGCCCCAACCAGGGAGCCGATGAGCCATTTTTTCATGTTGTTGGTTTTAGTTTGAGGTTAAAAGATAATCATATTCTTTGTTTTTGTCAAGGGGAGGCAGGCGGTTCCCATTTCGTCGTATCTTCGCGGTCTATTTATAAGGTATGTTTCAGCAATACAGTTTCACGGCGGCAGAACGGTTTCTGCGCTATGTCCAGATTGATACACAAAGTGATCCCCAATCCCAAACATATCCCACAACCGAAAAGCAAAAAGACCTGGGCCGGCTCCTGGCGGCCGAATTACAGCAGATAGGGCTGGAAGATGCCCATATGGATGAATGGGGTTATGTATATGCCACGATCCCGGCTACAATGGATAAAAAAGTTCCGGTGATCTGCTTTTGTGCGCATGTGGATACGGCACCCGATTGCAGCGGTACCAATGTGAAACCCATATTGCATAAAAATTACCAGGGACACGATATCATTTTACCGGATGATACCACGCAGGTGCTGCGGGTGAGTGAATACCCGTATTTGCAGCAGTTGCTGGGGCATGATATCATTACAGCTTCCGGGTCCACCCTGCTGGGATCGGATGATAAAGCGGGTGTGGCGGAGATCATGGATGCTGCCCATTTTTTAATGACCCACCCGGAAGTGAAGCATGGTACTGTTAAACTATTATTTACGCCCGATGAAGAAGTAGGGAAGGGCACGGCGAAGGTGGATCTTAAGAAACTGGGTGCCGATTTTGGTTACACGCTTGATGGAGGAGATGCCGGTTCCCTGGAAGACGAAACCTTCAGTGCCGATGCTGTGCAGGTGGTGATACACGGAGTGATTGCCCATCCGGGTTATGCAAAGGATAAAATGATTAATGCGATGAAGATTGCCGGGGAAATACTGGCCGCCCTGCCCAAAGACCGGCTTTCGCCCGAATCAACGGATGGGAAACGGGGTTTTATCCACCCGGTAAGAGTGGAAGGTATCGCGGAAAAATGCACGATCGATTTTATCATCCGTGATTTTGAGACCGGCGGACTGAAAAAGAAGGAGGACTACCTGCGAACCCAGATTGAAGAAAGGATGCGGATCTATCCCAAAGCTTCCTTTGAATTTACGGTAACCGAGCAGTACCGCAATATGAAGGAAGTACTGGATGTAAATACGCATGTGGTGGACTATGCGAAGGAAGCGATTGCCCGGGCCGGACTGACGCTGAAGATGGAAAGTATCCGCGGGGGCACCGATGGCAGCCGGCTTTCCTTTATGGGCCTGCCCTGTCCCAATTTATTTGCCGGCGAACAGGCCATCCATTCCAAACTGGAGTTTATCAGTGTCCGGGATATGAACAAAGCAGTGGAGACCCTGGTGCACCTGGTTTGTATCTGCGAGGAAAAGAACTAATAATTGTACCTTCATTTCATATTATAAATTTTAAACTATGGACTTCGCAAATTTTATAGCGCATAACTGGTGGATACTGGTATTGATCGTCATCTTTTTCAGTGGCCTTTTTACCATTAACCAGGGATATATCGGGGTAATTACCCTGTTTGGCAAATACCAGCGGATCGCCACTCCGGGACTCCGGTTCAAAATTCCCCTTATCGAACAGGTGTATAAAAAAGTATCAATCCAGAACCGTTCCGTGGAACTGGAATTCCAGGCCGTTACGGCCGACCAGGCCAATGTTTACTTCAAAAGCATGCTCCTCTATTCGGTGCAGAATGCCGATGAGGAGACCATCAAGAAAGTGGCGTTTAAATTCTTTGCCGACAAGGACCTGATGCAGGCCCTGATCCGGACCATTGAAGGAAATATCCGTTCCTTCGTGGCCACCAAGAAACAGGCAGAGATACTGGGATTGCGCAAAGAGATCGTCGAATATGTGAAATCCGAGATCGATCATACACTGGAAACATGGGGCTATCACCTGCAGGACCTGCAGATCAATGATATCACATTTGATAAAATGATCCTGGATTCCATGAGCAAAGTGGTGGCCTCGAATAACCTGAAAGCGGCAGCGGAGAACGAGGGACAGGCCCTGCTGATCACCAAGACCAAATCGGCCGAGGCGGAAGGAAATGCCATCAAGATCTCTGCGGAAGCAGAGAAGGAAGCCGCCAGGTTACGTGGACAGGGTGTGGCTTTGTTCCGCCAGGAAGTGGCAAAGGGAATGACCGAAGCCGCCGAACAAATGAAACAGGCCAATCTCGATACCAATGTGATCCTATTCAGTATGTGGACCGAAGCCATTAAGAATTTTGCAGAATACGGTAAGGGTAATGTGATCTTCCTGGATGGCAGTCCCGATGGTATGGAAGGTACAATGAAACAGATACAGGCGCTGATGGTGAAGCAGGCAGGGGTGGGGAAGTAGTCTGTAGTTTAGTAGTCTGTAGTCTTTAATCTGCAGGCTGTGAAAATTGGTTATTTATAGAAGAAAAGCCTGGAAGAATCGTTCTATAGTGAGGAATGAATCTTCCAGGCTTTCTGTCATCCCAACTTTCGGACTTCCCGACTTTCGGTCTTTCCAACTTCCGGACTTTCGGACTTCCCTTCTTCCCTTCTTCCCATCTTCACCTGTTAAAGAACTCCAAAACTTACAGAGCCCATACAACGTGGCATACTTTTTCTCGTTCTTACCCCCGAATGTTGACAGGTGTTGAAAACAAACAGAAACCTTTTTAGTAGTCTTGCACTACTTTTACCCACCTAAAGAGAAAAGCATGATCGATTTACTGCAGATTACCGATTCGTTGACGAAAGCTACACAGAGCCTGGCCGGTGACGCCAATCATGACGGGCAGTTAAGTTTTTTTGAATTATTGCAAATGGGCGGCTGGATCATGATTCCCCTGGGGGCCATGTTGCTGCTGGGTGTATATATTTTCGCCGAACGGTCCATTGCCATCCGGAATGCGGCCCGGATCGACGGGAATTTTATGAACATTATCCGGGACAATATTGTAAGCGGGAATGTGACCGCAGCCCGGAATTTCGCCAAGAATACCAATAATCCCGTGGCCCGGATCATCGACAAGGGGATCCAGCGGATCGGGAAACCGATCGACAGTATCGAAAAAAGCATGGACAATGTGGGCACATTGGAAATGTATAAACTGGAGAAGAACCTGGCCATCCTTTCCGTGGTCTCCAAAGCAGCGCCGATCTTTGGTTTTGTGGGCACCCTGATCGGGCTGATGCAGTTGTTTTCCGGCATCACGACCGCGAATAAATTTGATGTAAGTATTATCTCGGGTGGTATCTATACAAAACTGATCACTTCTATTTCCGGCCTGGTAATCGGACTGATGGCCTACCTGGCGCACAGCTACCTGAATACACAGATTGACAAAACAGCCAATAAAATGGAAGCGGCTTCCGCTGATTTCCTGGACATCCTGCAGGAACCCACCCGTTAAATTACCCGAATGAAATTCAGAAAGAAACATAGAGACGAATCCGAGGTCTTTACCGACTCGCTGAATGATATCCTGTTCATCCTGCTGATGTTTTTTTTGATCGTTGCCACCCTGGCCAACCCGAATGTGGTGCCGGTAGGTCTGCCCCGGGGAAAGAAGGAGACCAAGGCCAAACAGGATATAATGGTTTCCATCAACAAAGACCAGGAATACTTTATCGGCTCCACCAAAGTGGATGCCGCGAGCTTCGATTCCCTGCTAACGTTCGAGATCCGGAAACAAAAAGCCTTTGTGGATACCCCCACCGTGGTGATCAACGCGGATACCAGTGCCTATTACGGGGGGGTATTTCATGTCATGGGCATTGCTAAAAGAGATACGGCCAAAGTGGTGGCCAGGGTGCAGCAATAGCGGGATACCCGTTTAACGGCCCGTTTTTAATATGGATTATCCTAAGTAGAATTACCAGCCTTTCCCCGGACGGGGCGCTTACATTTGCAGGGTCAATCCAACCAATGAAACGAACTGCAATCCTCCTTTTTATCACTGTATTCCTGTTTTCCTGTAAAAAGGAAAAACCCAGCACGATTGTGGGCAACTGGGTGGAAGAAGCGAACTTTACGGCTGGCAATTCCGGGGCTAATACATGGGAACCGGCTTCCCGGTATCCCTTTCATATTTCTTTTACCGGGGAAGGGCAGTATTCTTCCTACAATGATGTGCCTGCCGGGCATGGTACCTATCAATACAACCCCGCTACGAATGATTTGCAGTTGATGCCGGCCGGATCCCAGGTGGTCTATAGTAATAAAGTCTCCCTGCTGAATGAAACCTATGTCATACTCGATTACTACAGCAACGGGGTGATGGAGAAGCGAACTAAATTCAGGAAGGAATAGCTGGTTGTTGCTTCCGCTGCCCGGTTAATTAGCTAAGAGTTAAAGAGGAAATGTGAACGACCAGGATGCCTGCTGTAGTTATTTCGGTCATTGACGGGGCAACGCAGCGGAGTAATTTTTTCTCCATCCATTATTCAGGAGCTGACTAATACACGGGTTCTCTCTTTAACTCCTTTACTCTTTATTTCTTAGCCCAATTTTGCCTTAATCATCCTGTCCTTTCCCTGCATATCTTTTTTTAGCCCCGCCTGGTAGCCTGCTTTTGCCAGTAAATCCAATATGGCCGGGCCCAAATCTTCATGTATCTCGAAGAAAAGGGTTCCGTCCGGGTTCAGGTGCGATGTTCCCAGTTCGGCAATAGCTTTATAAAAGAGTAACGCATTATCATCCGGAACAAACAGGGCTGTATGCGGTTCATACTGCAATACATTCGGGTCCATGCTTTCTTTGTTGTTTTCCGGGATATAGGGCGGGTTACTGACGATGATATTAAACCGGGGAAGGGCGGGCCATTGGCCGCGGTCCAGTATATCCAGTTGCAGAAAATTTACATCCGCTCCAAGCCGGGCGGCATTCTTACGGGCAATCCCAAGCGCCGTTTCGCTGATATCACAGGCAGTGACAACCGCTTTCCTGAGTCTTCTTTTCAAAGTAACGGGAATACAGCCGCTGCCGGTACCAATATCCAGTATCTCCAGTTGATCAATCGGAAATTTGCAGTTTGAAATGATCCATTCCACGAGTTCCTCCGTTTCGGGGCGGGGGATCAGTACATTCTTGTCCACATAAAATTTAAGTCCGCAAAACCAGGATTCGTTCAGCACATACTGAACCGGTTCATGCCGCAATAATCTTTCGGTATAATACCCGAGTTTTTCTTCTTCCTCCCTGGTGATAGAGTTGTTTTTATAAAGCATCCGCTCCGTTTTATCCGATCCGGTCAGCTGTTCCATGACCAGGTCGGCGATGGCAGCCGCTTCGCTCGCGGAATAGATGGTCCGGAGCTTGTTTAATAAAGTGAAACTGGCTTCCTGTAGCGTCATTCGTGCAAATTTAGGGAATAGTGGGTGGTGAATGGTGAGTGGTGAATGGAGAATGGTGAATGGTGAATGGGGGCCTTCTGATAAAGAGCGGGGAAATGGATGGGCTGTCGTATTTTTCGGGGGAGTAGGGAATAGGCAGTAGGTAGTAGGTAGTAGGTAGTCACTGTTGTCCGGTAAAAGTTGCTGAATTTAAATAAAAAAGGAGGCCTAAGCCTCCAGTAGTTATTTTAGTGTTACCACACAACTATAATA
>JBBIGW010000148.1:0-9007 GCA_037447355.1 Bacteroidia bacterium
ACTGCGGAATGCCAGTTCCGCCAGGAAGGAAAAGATGCCGACAAAGATGATGGATATGATCAGCAGCCGTACATCCCTGTTTTTGATATGCGTGAGCTCATGAGCGATCACGCCTTCCAGTTCTTCGTCGCTTAATTTGCTGATGATCCCCCTGGAAAGAGAAATGGAATAGGATTTATTGCTGATCCCGCTGGCGAAGGCATTCAGGGAATCGTCATCAATAATATACAGTTTCGGCATCACCATGCCCTGCGAAATACAGAGATTCTCCAGCAGGTTATAAACCCTTTTGTTCTCCGTCCGCTCCAGGGACCTGCTGCCCGTGGCCATCCGGATAAAGGCGGAATGCCCGGCCCAGGCAATCAGGAACCAAATACCCGTTCCGGCCAGTATGAAGGGCATCACCTGCAGGAAAAGCAGGTTGGGATCCTCCCCGTCTGTTCGGGAAAAATAGAAAAACAAATAGAACATCCCCAGCAGCAGGGCCGGGAAGGCAATCAGCAACAGGACGGAATTGAAATTATTCCTCCGGATCTGCTTATCTAAGCCAACGTATTCCATTTGTTTAACTCCACTGCGGCCGGGGCCGGGTTAAAACTGGATCTTCGGAGGTTCTTCCATCTGCTTGCGGGTATCGGTACCCAGGTCAAACATGATTTCTTTACTGAAACCAAAGTTCCGGGCCACCAGGTTGCCGGGGAAGGACTCCACCGCATTATTGTATTCGGTGGTGGCCCCGTTAAAGAAGCGGCGGCTGGCGGCTAATTTGTTTTCAATATCGCTGAGTTCTTCCTGCAATTGCAAAAAGTTCTGATTGGCCTTCAGGTCGGGGTAGGCTTCCACCTGCACTTTCAAACCGGCCAGGGCCGTACTGAGCTGCTGTTCGGCCACGATCTTACCATCAATGGTAGTGGCGCTCATGGCAGCCGAACGGGCTTCGGTGATTTTAGTAAGTAATTCCCGCTCATGCGTGGCATAGCCTTTTACGGTCTCCACTAACTGGGGCACCAGGTCATGGCGCTGGCGGAGCTGCACATCAATATCCGCAAAGGCATTCTGGCGGCGGTTGCGCAGGCGAACAAGGCCATTGTACAGGCCGATTGCCCACAGAACAACCAGGACAAGAATACCGGCAACAATTAAAACAGGCATAGTCGTATTTTTTAGCGTCTATGAAATTACTGAAAAAGAAACGGAAAGGAGTTGATCTGATTAAAATTCGCCGGATTTATCCTTATCTTTCGCACACATTTTCTTGCCTATGCGTATCGTTCCTTTTGCTGTATCAGCCCTCGTATCCGCCGGATTGATCCTTGCCCTGAATAAACAATGGGGACCGGTTCCCCCGATGGGGAAATTCCTGAGTCCCCAGCTTGGTTGCTGGCAGAATGCCGAACCCGCCGAAGCCGGTTTTGACGCCGAACTGAGTTTGACCGGTCTGAAAGCCAAGGCGCAGGTCTATTTCGACGACCGCCTCGTGCCCCATGTATTTGCGGAAAACGACGAGGATCTCTATTTTATCCAGGGCTACCTGCACGCGAAGTTCCGGCTCTTCCAGATGGACCTGCAGACCAGGGCGGCCGCGGGCAGGGCCAGCGAGATGGCAGGGCCTAAAGCGATTGAATACGACAGGGAGCAACGAAGGCTTGGGATGGTATTTGCCGCGGAAAACGCGGTAAAGGAAATTGAGAAGGAGCCGGTCTCCAAACAGATCTTTGATGCCTATACCAGGGGGATCAATGCTTATATCGGCTCCCTGAAAGAATCGGATATCCCGGTGGAATATAAACTGCTCAATATTAAGCCCGAAAAATGGACCAACCTGCGTTCGGCCCTTTTATTAAAAATGATGGCGAAAATGCTTTCCTCCGGTACGGAACATGACCTGGCCAATACCAATGCCAAATCCATTTTTTTCCCGGATGAATTGAAAAAACTGTACCCGCAGGTTCCGGATTCACTGGTGCCGATCGTACCGAAAGGCACCGCCTTTGCAACGCCCGGCCTGGTACCCGTGGCCCCGGCCTCGGCGGATTCCCTTTATTTGGGTAAAAAAGATACGGTTACGGCTCAGGAGATCTCCAAACCGGATATTAACAACGGTAGTAATAACTGGGTGGTAGCCGGCAGCAAAACAGCCAGCGGGGCACCCATTCTCTGCAATGACCCGCACCTGGAATTGTCCCTTCCTTCCATCTGGTACGAGATACAACTCGAAACACCTGCCAGCAATGCCTACGGGGTATCCCTCCCGGGTTGCCCCTTCGTGATCATCGGGTTCAATGACAGCATCGCCTGGGGCGTGACCAATGCCCAGCGGGATGTGAAGGACTATTATGAGATTAAATTCAGGGACAAGAGTAAAACAGCCTACTGGTTCAACGGGCAATGGGAAAAAACGGTACTGAAAGAAGAAATTATAAAAGTCAAAGGCGGGGCGGACGTAAAAGACACAGTGGCCTACACGGTTTTCGGGCCGGTGATGTTTGATGAAAGTTTCTCCAATGACCTCTCCAATAAAAGAAACCTGGCTGTCCGCTGGGTGGCCCATGACCCCAGCAACGAGGGCAAGACCTTCTACTGGCTGAACCGGGCCCATAACTATGACGAATATGCGAAAGCCATTGAAACCTTTCAATGCCCGGGGCAGAATTTCATCTTCGCCTCCAAGACCGGGGATATCGCCATCTGGCAGCAGGGAAAATTCCCCGCCCGCTGGGACAGCCAGGGTTTGTATGTGATGCCGGGGGAAGACAGCAGTTATCAATGGCAGGGTTTTATCCCGCAGCAGGAGAATCCGCATGCTAAAAACCCGGAGCGGGGTTTCCTCGAAAGCGCCAACCAGCGGCCGGCGGATTCCACTTATCCTTATTTCATCCCCGGCAGTTATATCACACCCAGGGCAATCAGTATTGAAAACAAACTGGCCCTTATGTCAGGGATCAGGCCTGAGGACATGATGGCGCTGCAGGGTAATTATTTTAATACGCTGGCGGAAGACGCAAGACCTCTGTTGCTGCAGTATGTGAAAGAAAATGAACTTTATCCCGAAGCCAAAAAATACCTCGCCATTGTTAAAAGCTGGGACCTGAACGCTTCCCCGGATTCAAAAGGACAGACCATTTACCAGTGTTGGTGGGACAGCCTGGAAGCGGAGATATGGAAGGATGACCTCACCCGTGTAAACCCGCAGGCGCCCTGGCCGGAAGAACAAACAACTATGGAACTGCTGAAAAAGGATTCGGCGCTCCGGTATATCGATAATATAAATACAGCACAGCAGGAAACCCTCTTTGATGTGGTGACCCTTGCATTGAAAAAAGCTTCAATGGAACTGGTGAAAAAAGAGAAAGAAGGAAAACTTGAGTGGACCAAATTCAAAAATCCAACTATTTACCACCTGATAAAAGACCTGAAAGCATTTGCCCGGCCGGGGTTGCCGGTAGGAGGGAATGGCAATATTATTAATGCGGTTACTCACAGTCATGGCCCCAGCTGGCGGATGATTGTTCAGCTTACGGATCAGACTGAAGCCTATGGGGTTTATCCCGGCGGGCAGAGCGGTAACCCGGGGAGCAGGTTCTATGACAATTTTGTGAACCAGTGGGCCGCAGGGCAATACAATAAATTATGGTTTATGCGGGAAGGGGACCGCACCGATAAAAATATAAAATGGGTGATGAAATTCACCCCGGGCAACTGATCCGTTTTCAGCCTGGTCTTCATTCAATTAATCAGTAACACATGAAATTTATTACAGCAATCATATTAACTGCATTGACCGGATTCATTGCCGGGCTTGTATCCTTTTCTCCCTGGTGGGGATTTGCGGTAACCTCTTTGCTGGTGGCCATCCTGGTTCACCAGAAAGCCGGGAAGGCATTTTTATCAGGCTTTCTCGGCCTGTTTCTCTTATGGGCCGGCCTGGCCTGGTGGATCGATATGAAGAATAACGGGATTCTCTCCGGGAAGATCGCCGGTATTCTTCCGCTCGGCGGGAACAGCATCCTGCTGATCCTGGTTACCGGCCTGACCGGCGGACTGGTAGCCGGCTTTGCCGCGATGACCGGCAGTTACCTGCGGACTTCCTCCCGGAAATGATGTTAAATCTTTTCTAAGCATTTTAGGGACATTGTTGCGATAAGGGGCAGGGGTTATCTTGTGCCCCCTTGCATTATGAGAAATTATTTTTTCTTTCTTTTCTTTTTTTGCGGCAGCCCGGCCCTTCATGCCGGCAAAATAAGCGGCACCGTTACCGATACCAGTGGCCGGGTACTTCCCTTTGCTTCTGTTTTTATAAAAGGACTACAGAAAGGCACGAACAGCAACAACGAAGGAAAATATTCCCTGCAGCTCTCACCCGGGCAATACATTATCGTATGCCAGTATGTGGGATACCGGAAAGAAGAACGTCCGATCACAGTGACCGGCGAAGACCTGCAGGTTGATTTCAGGCTGGTATTGCAGGAAATGACCCTGGGCGAAGTGATCCTCGGCAGGGGAGAAGACCCGGCCTACGGGATCATCCGGCAAACCATCAAAAAAAGAAAGCAACACCTCGGGCAACTGGACCGCTTTCAATGCGAGGTCTATACCAAGGGGCAGTTGCGGCTGCGGAATTATCCCAAAAAAATATTGGGGCAGAAAGTGGATTTTGAAGACGGGGATACCAGCAGGAAAAAAATGATCTACCTCTCCGAAACAGTTTCTGTTTATACGGTTGATAAACCCGGTAAATCAAAAGTTGACGTCATCTCATCGAAGGTCAGCGGACAGACAGGAGGCTATGGCCTTGCAGCGCCGGGTTTCTTATCCTTTTATGAGAACAATGTATCAATCGGAGAAGGGCTGAATCCCCGGGGCTTTATCTCCCCTGTGGCAGATAATGCCCTTAATTTCTATAAATATAAATGGGAGGGGAGTTATACGGAAGATGGAAAGGAGATCAGTCATATTAAAGTGATTCCCCGCCGGAAATTTGAACCGCTGTTCAGCGGTTATATAGACATCATCGAAGATGACTGGCAGATTCATTCCCTGAAACTGGAGCTCAGCAAGTCCTCCCAGATGGAACTGCTGGATACTTTAAAGATCGAACAACTGTACCGGCCGGAAGGGAGGGATGCCTGGTTTGTGAGCAGCCAGGTTTTTTACCCGGCCATAAAATTGCTGGGTTTTGATGTGCATGGCAGTTTTGTAAATATCTATTCCGGGTTTACAACCGACCCGGTAATTGACAGGAAGACCTTCAGCCGCACTATTATAAAATATACCGACAGCGCCACCAAACGCAACGATGCTTATTGGGAAAAAACAAGACCGGTGCCCCTGGTGGCTGATGAGATCAGGGATTACCGGAAAAAGGATAGCCTGGAACAGGTCCGGAAAAGTCCTCATTACCAGGATTCGATTGACCACAAACGCAATAAGATCGTTCCGGTCAACCTGCTGTTACTCGGGCAATCCTTTTCCCATTCAAAAAAGAGAAAGACCCTTTTTGTTCCTCCTTTAATTGAAATGGTGAATTTTCACCCGGCCGAGGGACTGGTGGTTAACCCCTCACTTACATTTACCCGCCGGCTGGATACATTCCTGATGGGAAGAAGGACGCTGAGTATTACCCCTGCGCTCCGGTATGGTTTCACCAATGGGCACCTGAATCCCTGGTTATCGCTCCGGTATACTTATGGGAAAAAATATGCGCAATCTTTTTACCTCTCCGGCGGACGAAGGGTCTTTCAGTTTAACCCGGGGCTACCGGTCAGCGATCGCGACAATACCCTGAGTTCGCTGTACTACGAACGGAATATCCGGAAGACCTATGAGGCCGCTTACCTGCGGGGCAGCTACCGTACCGGGCTGGACGCGGGCTTTTCTTTGGTCACGGGTTTCCAGTACCAGGATCGCCGCCCTCTCGATAATGTGACCAATTATACCTGGCGGAATTTTAAAAGCCGGAGCTATACCCCGAATTACCCTTCCGAACTGGTAAACGAAAATATCCAGCCGCACCAGTCATTCCAGGTAGTATTGGGGATAGAGTGGCAGCCGGGTACCCGCTATATGGAGTTCCCGGACCGGAAGGTCAGCCTGGGATCGAAATCCCCGACCCTCGCGTTCCGTTATACCGCGGGAATACCAACCCTTTTCGGTTCAGACACCCGTTTCAGCAAATGGAAATTATGGGTGACGGATGAGATCAGTCTGAAATTAAGAGGACTCATACGCTACAGGGCGGGTGCCGGTGGTTTCCTGGATAAGCGTTCTGTTTTCCTTCCCGATTTCAACCACTTTAACGGGAATGTGACCAGTGTTGCCCAGGAATACCTGAAAAGCTTCCAGTTGCTTCCCTTGTATCAATACAGTAATACAAATCAATTCTACACAGAAGCTCACCTGGAATACAACCTGAAAGGATTCCTGACCAATAAACTTCCGCTGATCCGGAATATGAACCTTTACCTGGTTACCGGTGCAAATGGTTTTTACCTTGGACGTAATAAATACTATTACGAAATTTTTGCCGGCATCGATAATATCTTCAAACAAATCCGGGTTGACTTTGTACAATCCTACCAGGAGGGAAAGCCCTGGCAATGGGGGATCCGGATCGGGCTGAGCAAGCTGCTCTTGCCGGGCGGGCAGGATGACTGGCCATAAAAAGATCCGAAAGCCTGCTGTATAAAAGGGCTTCCCGGAATTTTTGTAATTTTGCAGTTGCTGTAAAGCGGATCTCCCTGTCGGGACTGCTTTTCAGCTTGAGATTTGGTGCAGCCTGCAACTGTCCAATTATTTATTAATTATCCCGGACCGCCGGGATTCAGATTTCAACTTTTATGACCTTACACAACCGTGTCTCCCGGAAGGAGCTGAAAGAAGCTGTATTGAAGGACCCCACTCCGCGGACGACCCTTTCCTTTTACTGTTATTTTAAAATTGCTGAACCCGCTGTATTCCGGGATACCCTGTACCGGGAGTTGAAAGCGACCGGTGTATTGGGCCGTATTTATGTGGCCGGCGAAGGGATCAATGCCCAGGTGAGTGTGCCCTCGGAAAAACTGGACACCTTCCGCAATTATTTATATTCCATTGAGCCGCTGAACGGCCTGCGCCTGAACAGTGCGGTGGACGATGACGGCAAATCCTTTTTTGTGCTGGATATCAAAGTGCGGAAGAAGATTGTGGCGGACGGTATTGAAGATCCTTCCTTTGATATGGCCAATAAAGGAAAATATGTAAACGCAGAGCAGTTCAACCAGCTCACGGAGGATGCCCGTACCGTGGTGATTGATATGCGGAACTATTATGAGTACGAGGTCGGGCATTTCCGGAACGCGGTCGAGATACCTTCCGATACCTTCCGGGAGCAACTGCCCATGGCTGCGGAAATGATGAAGGATAAAAAGGAGGCCAATATCATTATGTACTGCACCGGCGGTATCCGCTGTGAAAAAGCTTCCGCCTATATGCTGCACCGGGGATTTAAGAATGTTTTCCACCTGGAGGGAGGGATTATCAACTATGTGAAGCAGGTAAAGGAGAAAGGGCTGACCGGTAAATTTATCGGGAAGAACTTTGTATTTGACGAAAGGCTGGGAGAGCGGATCACGACTGATATCATTGCCCATTGTCACCAGTGCGGCAAACCGGCCGATACGCATACCAATTGCAGGAATGATGGTTGCCACCTGCTCTTTATCCAGTGTGCGGAATGTGCCGCTGCTTATGAAGGATGCTGCAGTCCCGGGTGCCGGGACACCCTGCACCTGCCGGAAGAGCGCCGGAAGCAATTACGCAAAGGAGTGGATAAAGGCCAGCATATCTTCAATAAATCAAAACAGCGCCTGCGTCCCCGGCTGAAGGAATAGGTCAGTTTGCCGGGATCCATTTGAGACAAACCGGTTTTCCCAGCGGGATCCTATTGCCGGTGTCTTTCAGTAAACCCGTTTGCTCATTGCGTTCAAAGATGACGATCTCATCGCTCTGCTGGTTTCCCACCAGCAGGAATTTGCCGGTCGGGTCAATGGAAAAATTCCGCGGCCCGTTGCCCAGGGTGGACTGATGTCCCACCAGGGTCAGTTTCCCTTTTTTATGGATGGAATAGATGGCAAGGGTATTCGATACACTCCGGTTGGATGCGTATAGAAACTTACCATCCGCGCTGATATGGATATCCGCACTGCCGGCGAAACTGCTGTCACCGGCCGGCAGGGTGGAGATGCGCTGGAAACGTTTTAACCTTCCTTTTCTGTACCTGTAGGCCACGACCGTGCCACTGAGTTCTTCGACCAGGTATCCGTATTTGTGATTGGGATGAAAAGTAAAATGCCGGGGGCCGGCGCCTGGCTCCGAAGCAGCAAAAGGCTGCTGGCCGGCTGTTAATTTACCCGTGGATGCATCAAACCGGTAGATCATCAGTTTATCCATACCCAGGTCGGGAACCAGCAGCCATTGATTGTCGGGAGAAATCAGGGTGCAATGCACATGCGGACTTTGCTGCCGCTGCGGGTTTGACCCGGAACCCCGGTGCTGTATGACCGAAGCAGCAGGGGAGAGACCACCCTTGTTTTCCACAGGTAATACGGCCAGGCTGCCGCTGCTGTAATTACCGGCAAAGACCCATTTACCGGTTTTATCCGTTTCCACATAGCAGGGATGATCCCCACCCGTTAATTGCTGGTTAATAAAAGTCAGTGTCCCTGTGTTTTTGTTAAATTGAAACGCAGCCACTTCACCTCCATTGCCCTTTTTCGCGTTTTCAAGTACGGCATAAACATATTGCTGACCGGGAGACAAAGCCAGGAAAGAAGGATTGCTTGCCTTGATATGACTGACGGGAGTCGCAGTCCCGTCCCGGCTGCTGAAGCGGTACACATAGATGCCTACACTTTTCGGGGAATCATAGGTACCCGCCAGGAGGTAGAAGTCCTGCGCAGTAACAGTACTGCTTGCTAACAAAAAGAAAAAGCCGAGAAAACGGTTCAGCATATCGTTATCATTTGCCGGT
>JBBIGW010000149.1:0-8910 GCA_037447355.1 Bacteroidia bacterium
GGTTGTCTTTTTCTGGATCGGATACGCAAGTGATTTCAGTCCCCAGGGGTTTTCAGCCACGATTGAGCCACCGGCATCGGTTACCAGCTTCGCATATTTCTTTTGCTCGGCTTTGAACTCATCATCACTCAAAACAGGGGTAAAAATCACCATCAATTCGTAATTGTTCATTTACCTGTTTTTTTGGTTATTAAATTCGATTTATCCCATTGGACAATCCGCCGGGGCGGAAAGAATCTGCGAATACAGATTTGGGGCGGCAAAGATAGGAGTTTTCAGCCAGAATCCTTGAAGCGGGCAGCTGTAAATTTTACATGCGACTATTTCATCATTCCTCGAGCAAAGGAATGATTATGAGCTGTTTATATTTATCGCTTATTTAGCCGGCTGCACTTCCTTTAAAAAAAACAGGTAAGTGGGGAAGTGATCGCTGTATCCCCCGCGGTAGGTATTTCCGTCCCAGGTGCGCATCGGGTAGCCTTTATAACGGCCCTGGTTCTCCACCAGGTATTCTTTATTAAAGATATGTTGTTGGTAATAGAAGAAACCGGGCTGACTCTTATTCAGCCAGGCCTCCGAAATAAGAATCTGGTCAAATAATCCCCAGGCATCCTGGTAGGCCAGGGTGCCGATCCCCTTTTTATAGAGTTCCACCCAGGGATTGAACATTCCACCCGGGCGCACATCCTTTATTTTACCCTCTGCATGGATAATACCCGCCACACTCTCGTTAATGGGATCATCATTCAGGTCGCCCATCACAATCACTTTGGCCCCGGGCTCCTCTTTGGCGATGGAATCCATATGGTGCCGGCATACCGCTGCCGCAGCATTGCGGGCCGGCGCAGTCCGGGCCTCCCCGCCACTTCGGCTGGGCCAGTGGTTAACATAGATATGAATCGTCTCTCCCCCCAGTTTCCCTTTTACCCAAAGAATATCCCGCGTGAAAAAAGCGTCTTTGGAACCTCCGGGCAACTGCACAAATAACTTATCACTGGCTTCTACGGTAAAATAAAGCGGGTTGTACAAAAGCCCCACATCCACCCCCCGGATGTCTTTTGAATCGTAATGAACGATTTTATAATTTCTTTTGACAAGCAGGGGCTGATGCACCAGGTCATTGAGCACCGTATCGTTTTCCACTTCCGCCACGCCGAGGATGGCCGGCCCGTCCGGGTTGAGTTCCGTGCCGATCTGCGAGATAACGGTAGCGAGCTTACTTAGTTTGTTAATGTAAATCGCCGTACCGTAATTCCGGTCACCCTTCGGGAGAAACTCCTCATCATTGGTCATCGTGTTGTCCACGGTATCGTAGAGGTTTTCCAGGTTATAAAATGCGATGACCGCGCTTTTGTATTCTTTTTGCTGGGCCGACAGGGAAACGCAACTTATCAACAGGAAAAATACGAGGGTGATTTTATTCATATCATGGATATAACGAATACAAACATACTGAAACATTGAATGCGGCAAAAAGTATAAAAGACATTGTTGCCTGTTATTAAATTATTATGTGTTTACATGTTTTTTATAATGATCATCATAACCTCACTAATTTTGCTGTTTGTTTAAACTATATGTCATGCTAAAAACCAAACTGCTACTGCTCCTGCTCTGCGCCGGTATTACGGCGGCAGCACAGGTTGATTCCACTGCAAAGAAAGACACCACGAACATTGATGAAGTAAAAGATGCGGTGCTGGATAATATTCCTACTGTTTCCCTGGATGAAAATGACCTCGGGGATGGCGGCAACCAGAATATTTCTTCCCTGCTGACTGCCGGAAGAGATCCTTTTTATTCCGCGGCCTCTTTTAATTTCAGCGCGGTCCGGTTCCGGATCCGTGGTTATGACAATGATCTTTTCAGTACCTACATGAACGGTATCCCCATGGATAACCTTGACAACGGGTTTACTCCATTCGGTTTATGGGGCGGTCTGAATGATGTGATGCGCAACCGGGATGTTTCCTGGGGACTGCGTAACAATACATTTACATTCGGTGATATCGGGAGCAATACCAATATTGATTCCAGGGCCAGCAAACAAAGGGCGCAAACCAGCATCAGTTATGCGGCATCCAACCGGAATTATAATAACCGGATCATGCTGACCCATTCCACCGGGGTCAGCAAAAAAGGCTGGGCTTTTTCCCTGAGCGGCAGCCGCCGCTGGGCCGGGGAAGGCTATGTACCCGGTACCTATTATGATGGCTGGGGGTATTTCGCGGCGGTGGACAAACGCATTAATCAAAAGCACCTCTTGTCCCTGACTGCTTTTGGCGCACCTACAGAAAACGGGCGCCAGGGAGCAGCCGTACAGGAAATGCTGGACCTCGCGGGCACCAATTATTACAATCCGAACTGGGGCTACCAGAATGGCAAAAAAAGAAACGCCAGCATCGGTACCACCCACCAGCCCGTAATCATACTTACCCATGATTACCGCATTAATAATAAGACCACGCTGACCACCGCGGCCGGTTATTCTTTTGGCAACCGGAGTGTAACCGCTTTTGACTGGTACAATGCGGCGGATCCCCGTCCGGATTATTACCGCTACCTGCCGAGCTATACGTCCACCTGGGCCAGTTCCACCGATCCTTCACAGGGGCAGCAGCTATACGACCTGATGAAGAATGATATCAGCTACCGGCAGATCAACTGGCAGAATCTCTATAATGTCAACCGCGCCAGTTATGCCACGATTGCAGATGCCAACGGGATACCCGGCAATAATGTAAGCGGTCTCCGTTCCCGTTATATCATAGAAGAAAGGGTGATCAATACGACCCGCTTCAATGTAAACTCCGTGCTCAATACCAAATTCGCTGAAAATATTGATTTCACGGCCGGGGCTTCCTACCAGCAACAAAACAATCATTACTACAAAAAAGTGGATGACCTGCTCGGCGGGCAGTTTTATGTGAATGTGAACCAGTTTGCGGAAAGGGACTACCCGGTGGATAATTCAGCCAACCAGTATGATCTTGACCAGCCCAACCGGATCCTCTACAAAGGGGATAAGTTCGGGTATGACTATACTATCAATGTATCCCGCGTGGCCGGATGGGCCCAGGGCCTGTTCCGGTTCAGCAAAGTGGATTTCTTCCTGGCCGGTAACCTGTCCTATACGCAATTCCACCGGGATGGTAACACCCGCAATGGCCTGTTCCCCGACAACTCAAAAGGAAAAGGAACGGTCAACACGTTTACCGATTATGCCGTGAAAGGCGGTGTGACCTATAAGATAGACGGCCGGAATTATGTTTTTGTCAATGGCGCTTATCAAACCCGTGCTCCTTATTTCGAGAATGTATATATCTCTCCCCGTACCCGGAACAGCCAGCAGGATAATGTGAAGAGTGAGACCATCCGGACGGTGGAAGGCGGCTACCTCATGAATGCGCCCAAATTCAAAATCAGGCTGAGTGGTTATTATACCCATTTTCGGGATGGGCTCGATGTGATGTCTTTCTACCATGACGAGAAGCAGAATTTTGTAAACTATGCGATCAACGGGATCGATAAACTGCATTTCGGCGGGGAATTCGGCATCGAGGCCAAACTGACCTCCACGCTCACCCTGAATGCGGCGGCTGCCCTTGGCCGTTATTACTACGACAGTAAGCAAAATGCGACCGTGACCGTGGATAACAGCGCTTCCGTTTTGGGAAGACAGGTGATTTACGCGGAAAACTTCAGGCTGCCTTCCACCCCGATGGAAGCCTATAGCCTGGGCCTTAATTACCGTTCTCCCAAATTCTGGTTTATCAGCCTGACCGGTAATTATTTTGATAAATCCTACCTCAGCATGAATCCACTGCGCCGCACCTGGGATGCCCTGCAATTTGTGGATAAGAACAGCGATGCCTGGAATGAGATATTCAACCAGACAAAGTTTGATGCACAATACACCCTTGATTTCTTTGGCGGCTATTCCTGGAAACTGCCGAAAGACTTTGAAGTGAATAAAAAGCCGACTTACCTGGTATTTAATGTGGGAGTGAATAATATCCTGAACAGCCAGGACATCGTTACCGGCGGGTTTGAGCAATTGCGGTATGCGGCGCAACTGTCCTCCACGGACCCGGTACAGGTTGGCAAATTTCCCCCGAAATTATATTATGCCTACGGGGTGAATTTCTTTGCCAGCATGACCTTACGCTTTTAATAACCTGAACTTAACAGAGTTTAAAAAATAATTTTATGACATTCAGAAAAATAAAACATACATTCTCCGTACTGGTTTTTGCCGTACTGTTTGTTTCCTGTGATAAGGAGCCTGTCGGGCCAGACGGACCCGATCCCCTGGGCCCCGGCGATTATATGAGTTTTGCGGACTTCAGGGCCCTGTATCCCGGCAGCGGGGAATATTTGATCCCGACCGGTACCAAAAGGATCCGGGGGGTGGTCATTTCCAATAATACCAATGAAGCTTCCGGCGTGTACCGGCTGCAGGATGAGAGCGGTGCCGGTATTTATCTCTACACGGTCATCGGGTCACCGGTATATCCCATGGGAGCCGTGCTGGATATCAATCCTGCGGGAGGCGGAAAATTCACGCTTTACAATGGCGACCTGGAACTGATGAGTATCCCCCAGGCCAATATTACCCAGGTAAGCGGCGCCATTTCCATTACGCCGAGGACCGCCACGGTTGCAGAAATTACAACAAATAAGAATACCTGGGCTTCCTCGCTGGTTAAGATTGTGAGTGTAACCTCCATCACCCAGGCTTCCTCCAATGCCACCGGGGTGACGTATAACGTAACAGATGCCACGGGTACCCTGTCGATGTTTGTGCGGACCGTTTCCGGTATTACGGTAAACACCGGCGGTACATCGGTTACCGGTTATGTGTCCATTTATAATACCGCCACGCAGATCGGTATCCGGACTGCGGCAGATATTCAATAGTTAGTAAAAGAAAGAATGATCAAAAATATTTTTATGCAACTGAACCTTAAAAATAAACGGATAAACCCGGCCGCTCTGCTGCTGACTGCCGGTTTGTTTATCATCTCCTGCCAGAAAAAGTTTACCGAGCCCCCTATCCTCGGGGAGCCGGGTATCGTGGCCAATACCAGCATCAAGGATGTGAAAGCACGTTATACCTCCGGGGTACCGGTGGCCATTACGGATGATGCCGTGATCGAAGGCGTGGTATCCTGTGATGATAAAAGCGGAAATTATTACCAGCAGATCGCGATCCAGGATTCCACCGGCGGTGTATTGCTTCGCCTGGCGGGCAGCAACCATTTTAATAATTACCCGGTGGGCCGCAAATTGTATGTAAAACTGAAAGGGCTCTACCTGGGACAGTACAACGGTACCCTGCAGTTCGGCGGCGGGGTGGACACCCCCTATATCAACCAGGGCGGGGTGACCCTGCTCGCAGCGAATCTCCAGGACCAGCATATCATCAAGGGCGCACTCAACCAGCCCCTGGTTCCAAAGCTGGTTACTGTATCCCAACTGACCACCGGCTTACAGGACAAATATGTGAGTACCCTGATCAAACTGGTCGGGTATGAGTTTTCTTCCGCTGACCGTTCTAAAGCGTATGCGGATGATGCGGCTTCCGGTAACCGGATCATACAGGATTGCTCCAACCTGGCGGCAAACAAGATCACGTTACGCAGCAGCAATTACAGCAATTTTGCCACGTTGCCGGTTTCCCAGGGAAATGGGGAGATCATTGCGGTCTATTCATTCTTTGGCTCCACCAAACAGCTGACCATACGGGATACCACCGATGTACGGTTCACCAATCCCCGTTGCCCCACGGCAACCGGCGATGGCCAGATCAGTCTTAGCGGCAGTTCTCCCTTCGTGATTAATTTCGACAATATTGGTACTGCCGGTCTTCCTGCCGGTGTGTATGTAAAACAGGAGGCCAGCAGCGGCTTTATCGGTAATGAGGCCACGGTGTACAATACCAATTTCAATAACCCCACGGCCTGGAATCAGACCAGCCTCGGATTTAAGAACTATGCATCTGCCACCGGGCAGGTCTTTAATGCAAGCAGTACGGTACAAAATGCTTCCAGCAACCGGGCATTGGGAGCCCGGCAAACAGGTACCGCGGCTGTAGGAGGTGATCCGGGGTATGCATTTGCTTTCCAGTTGGCCAATACAAGTGGCAAGAGCAACCTGCAACTGGAGTTCCTGCTGCAGTCGCTGGACGGATCGGGTTCATCCGTGGGGCGTACCACAACCTGGAAAGTGGACTATGCGATCGGGGATAACCCTGTAAGTTTTACCACCCTTACTACCAGTCCCGCCACCCTTACTACCGCCTTTGGCCCCGGGATGTTTGTCAGTACACCTGTCACAGTGAATTTCGGATCTGCGCTGAATAATATCAGCCAGAAAATATGGATCCGGATCGTGGCGCTGAATAACACGACCGGCAGCGGCAACCGGCCGTCCACGGGGATTGATGATGTGAAATTTAGCTGGAACTGATAAGTTGAATTAATAAAGTATCAAACGACAAATAGTATGAAAAAATATTTATTATTCGTGTTCATGGCGATGTGGATGGTTACCGTACAGGGACAATTATTGTTGCATGAACCATTTAACTATACACCCGATCCTGCCAATGGAATTTTTACACAGAGCGCCGGCCAGTGGGTCAGGATCAATACCGGGGATTCCATATTAGTTGAAGCAGGGAGTTTGTCCTATACCGGGCTGGCCGCTTCAACCGGGAACAGGGTAAAATTTGATGGCAGCGGTTCCGATAACTATACCACTTTCACATCCCAGACCTCGGGGACCGTGTACAGTTCTTTTATCCTGAATGTATCTGCCCTTGGTGGATTAAGCACTACCGGCGGCTATTTTACCGGTTTCAGTGATGCGGCCACTTCCACCACATTCGGGGCAACTGTATGGTTAAAGCTGAGCGCCACAGCCGGGAAATATAAGATCGGGATAGCGACCCGTACTACTGCAGCTGCTGTCAGCTGGCTCCCGGGTGACTATGATCCCGCAACTTCTTATTTTATTGTGAGGGCTTACGAAATGATTGCCGGTGCAGGTAATGATGTGGGAAAGATATGGATCAACGCCGTGCCGGGTGCGGCTGAACCGGCTGCTGATGCCATCGCTGCTGTGGGTACTGACCTGGCCAGTGTGCAAAAAGTTTTCCTGCGCCAGGACAATGCCACCAATACACCCTTTGTTGAAGTGGATGAGATCAGGGTGGGGACTACATGGGCATCGGTAACACCTTCTTCGGTTGTTCCTCCTGCCTTATCCATTTTTTCCCCGCTTGCTGCATTCGGTAATATTTGTATCAATACCACCGCCGGTCCGAATTCATTTACTATTGCCGGTTCCAACCTGAGCACCGCAGATGTAACTGTTGGCGCTTTAACGGGATTCACGTATTCTGCCACAGCAGGTGGTGTGTATACTCCCACGCTGACGCTGACACAGCCGGGCGGTACTTTTTCACAGGATGTATTTGTGAAATTTGACCCGGTGGCAGTCCAGTCTTATGATGGCGATATCGCGGTTGCCGGAGGGGGAGCCGCCACAGGTGTCAATGCAGCCGCCACGGGCGCCGGTGTGAATACAGCCCCCGCGGTTACCAGTGGTGCCGCCAGTGCTATTACCCAAACAACAGCAACAGTTGCCGGTACGGTTACTGATGCGGGTTGTTCCGCAGTAACCGCTTATGGAATTGAATACAGTACCACGGCCGGTTTCCCCAATGGAACAGGAGCGGCGGTGGCTTCAACCAATATCTCAGGGGGTAATTTCAGTTCGGACCTGACCGGGCTTACCCTTGCCACGGTATATTACTATCATGCCTATGCGACCAGTGCGGCCGGGACCAGTTACGGGGCAGAGCAATCCTTTACGACTGCCAGTCCCGATCCGACGATCAGCGTTACGCCCCTGGCCGCCTTCGGAACTGTTTGTATCAATACAACAGCAGGCCCCGGTTCCTTTACCATCAGCGGGGCCAATCTTACGACTGCTGATGTTACCGTCAGCGCCCTGACCGGCTTTACTTATAGTACAACGGCGGGAGGTACTTATACAACGACGCTTACCCTGGCACAGACCGGGGGGACTTTTTCCCAGGAAGTATTTGTGAAATTTACGCCCACCGCGGTCCAGGTATATGACGGGAATATCCAGGTAGCCGGGGGTGGTGTCGCTGCTCCTGTTGATGTGGCAGCTTCCGGTGAGGGTGTTGACAGCCCGGCCAGTGTAACAACGGGCGCTGCTTCCGCAATTACATATAACAGTGCCACTGCAGCCGGCAGCATACCCTCTACGGGTTGTTCAGCGGTTACGGCTTACGGTATTGAATACAGTACCAACGATGGTTTCCCCGATGGAACAGGCACACAGGTGGCCGCCTCCAACCTGGGTGGCGGTAATTTCTCTGCCGGTCTCAGCGGACTTGCAGCCAGCACCGTATATTATTATAAAGCCTGGGCCACCAACAGTGGCGGTACGGCTTACGGGGCGCAGCAAAGCTTTAGCACGCCGGCCGTTCCTATTTTATTAACGGCAACGACCCTGCCGGCCTTTGGACCCGCTTGTATCAACAGTGCGGCCGGTCCGAATTCCTTTACCGTTAACGGGGAATTACTGACGAACGCGAATATCAGCGTGGGACCGCTGGCCGGTTATAGTTTTTCTGTCACTTCCGGCGGCGCCTATACCAGCTCGCTGAGCCTGGTACAGGCAGGTGGTACTTACAGCCAGCAGGTATTTGTGAAATTCAGTCCCGCTGCTGTGCAATCTTATAATGGAAATATCCCGGTGGCAGGAGGTGGATTTGCCACAACTGTAAACGTGGCTGCCAGTGGTTCAGGCGTGAATACACCGGCATCTGTAGCAACCGGAACAGCGGGCAACCTGACCACTCAGTCTGCC
>JBBIGW010000150.1:0-8808 GCA_037447355.1 Bacteroidia bacterium
CTACTCCCCACTCCCTACTACCTACTCCCCACTATTAACTATCTTTACCCCCATTTATGCAAGTACACTTAGACATTGAACAACTACCTGTTTTCCGGAATGCGGTCATCACGATCGGGACCTTTGACGGGGTGCACAAGGGACACCGCCAGATTATCGATAAAATGAAAGCGGAAGCCCTGGCCCATGATGGCGAAACCGTGATCATCACCTTTCACCCGCATCCCCGCAAAGTGGTTTCATCAGAATTCATGGGGATCCGGCTGCTCACCACCCTGGAAGAACGGATCAGTCTCCTGGAAGAACTGGGGATCGATCACCTGGTCATTGTGCCGTTTACCGAAGTTTTTGCGAACCAGTCCGCCGAAGAATATATCCGCGATTTTCTCGTAACCCGGTTCCGCCCGCAAACGGTCATTATCGGGTATGATCACCGTTTTGGCCGCGACCGCCAGGGCAATTACCAGTTGCTGGAAGCACAGGCCCCGGTCTATGGCTACCGGTTGCTCGAGATTCCCAGGCATGTACTGGAAAATATTTCCATCAGTTCCACCAATATCCGCAAAGCCCTTTTGCACAATGATACCGATACCGCCAACAAAGTACTGGGTTATGATTTCTTCTTTTCCGGGGAAGTGGTGCATGGTGATAAACTGGGCCGGAAACTCGGTTACCCGACCGCCAATCTTAAAATAAAAGACGAGGACAAACTGATTCCCGGGAACGGTATCTACGCCGTCTATGCACAACCCGAGGGCTACCGGGAAAAACTAAAAGGAATGATGAGCATTGGTTTCCGCCCCACCGTGGATGGAAAGAAACGGGTGGTGGAAGTGAATATCTTTGATTTCGACCAGGAGATCTATGGCCAGACCCTGAAAGTGTTTGTCCGGAAATACCTGCGGCCGGAATTAAAATTTGACGGGCTGGAATCCCTTGTCAAACAGATCGGCCAGGACAAAGTGGACAGCCTGTCGGTGCTATAAAAAAATCTTTACAGCAAAAGAGGGGCTGTCCCGGTATTGGGTTCAGCCCCTCTTCTTTTCTTCTATATGTTTGTTTAATATTCAATCCGGAATTCCAGTTTGGAGGGATCCTCCAGGAAATCGTCCAGTTCAACAGTAAGAGTAACCTGCTTTTTGTCCTCAGACAGCGTGATGCCCTTTCCCTCCGTGGTTTTAACCGGGCGGGGCAGGTGAATGATATAATTAGCTTTATAGGTGAGTCCCATCGCAGCCGCTTCTTTCAGTCCCTTGAAATATTCGTCGCCCTCCACTTTTGCATATTTCTCCTTGTTCAGGGTTTTGACCAGCAAACCGTTGGAGTATTCCATCGTATAATAGTCATCAAAACTGCTGGCCTCCGGCATTTCACCTTCACCGGTCATTCCCATTCCCCCTGTTTTTCCTTTCAGGGTCTCACTGATCACTTTTTGGGAAAGGGCGCTGCATTTGCCGATCTCGCCCGGTGTGGCAAAGGGGAATGAGAGATGGGTGAGGAATTTCTCATTCGGCATATCCATATTGATCCGGAGACTGCCCTTTCTGACCAGTTCTTTTTCTTCTTCACTCAGGTTGGGAATGCTGTCCGCCCCGTCTTTCAGGGAAATAGTAGAATCAATGACCTCGTCAGCCTCCTTCATATCACCGCTATTGCCCATTTGCTTCGCCATACTGATCAGGGCGCTCATGTCATTGGTCATGCTGACCGTTCCACTGCCGTCCTCATTCAGGGTAATTTCCTGGGTGGTTTCCAGGCAACCGGCCAGGAACAGGGATGTTGCAGTTAATAAGGAAAACAGGATCTTCTTCATATGGTTATTTATTATTGCAGAACAGATGAAACCGACATTTAAAAAGTTGCACAAAGAAAGGGAATTTGGGGGAACAAGCGCCGGTTTGTTCAGGCCATCATTTTCACCACCATTTCCTTCAGCAGGGAGGCATCTTCAGCCGAACCACTCCCCACCCCGATACTTTTGAGATTATACTGGTGCAGGAGCAATAAAACCTTTTCAATTCCGGGGTAGTTGTACAGGCGGGCAGCCTGTGTGTAATCCTTAACAAAATAGGGGTTCACCCCGATATGGGTGGCAATGGTTTTCTCGTCCTGGGTGCCGGCACCAAAAACCATGAATACTTTACTGAAAAAACTATACAGGGAGGGCAGGATCAGTTGTACCGGGCCTGCCTTGGGATTGGATTCAAAATACTGAATGATACGGATGGCACGGGACAGGTCTTTGGCGGCCAGCGCCGTCTGCAGTTCAAATACATTGTAATCCTTGCTCACCCCGATATACTGCTCAATATCGTCTTCGGTAACCGATACCCTTTTTCCCAGGTTTACCGAGAGTTTGCTGATCTCGTTTTCGATCCGTGTCAGGTCGTTTCCGATATGATCGGCAATCAGGGCCAGGCCCCTGGGTGTGATGGTCAGCCCCTTTGACTGCAGCAGTTCCTGGGTCCAGCCGGGTACATCCCGGTCGTACATTTTTTTAGTACTGATCAGCACCCCGTTTTCCTTTACATATTTGGTAAATTTCTTACGGGCATCCAGCTTTTTGTCTTTGTAAGAAACCACCAGCACCGTGGAGGAAAGCGGGTTTTCCATATAGGGCTCCAGCTTTTCCACCTCTTTCATCTGCTGGGCCTCTTTCAGCAGGACCACCTGTCTTTCTGCAAACATGGGATACCGGCGGCAGGCATTCAGTACATCGGCCCAGTGAGCGTCCCTTCCATAAAAAATGGTTAAATTGAAAGCGGCATCTGCCTCGGAAAGTATATGGTGTTCGGCATAATTGACCGCTTTGTCGATAAAATATTCCTCCTCCCCCTCCAGCCAGTAAATGGGCCGGAACTGTTTTTTCTTCCAGTCGGCGATGATCTTTTCCACACTCATAAGCTGCTAAGATACAGGCTTTCAGGAAGCCGGTTTTCAAAATTATTAACCAAAAATCAATCCGTTTTTTATTCTGGCACGGTTTTCGGAAATTAGTGTCTCGAACGATTTAACAGAAATTAATTAAACCTCCTGCAACTTTGCAGCCGGGTTATGTAAAAAAAGCAAAACACCATCCATTAACAGTAAAAAAAATTCCCATTTATATGACAAACACGAATTATCCTTCGGCCACCCCTCAGAGCCAGCCGAACAGAAACAAAAATAGCAAGAACATCGTCATCGGATTACTTGCTGCCGGTTTATTGGGCACCTGGGGCTATTTGCTCTGGGATAAGAACAAATCCGGAGAAAAGATTTTACAGCAACAAACTCAGATAACCGCACTGGATTCTGCCAAGGCTGATATCCAGATGGAGTTTGACAATGCCCTGGCCCGGCTGGATTCCGTAACCGGCGCCAATAACAACCTCCAGGGACAGTTATCCGACAAGCAAAAAGAGATTGAATCCAAGAAGTCCGAGATCCGCAAGATCCTGAATGACAAGAATGCGACCAAGGCGGAACTGGCCAAGGCAAAAGGTATGATCACTGAGCTGAATGACAAGATCACCAGCCTGGAGGCAGAAGTAGCCCGTCTGACCGGTGAAAACCAGGAACTGACCGCGGCCAATACCACCCTGAAGGATGAAAAAGCCACGCTGGAGACCAACCTGACCACTACCAAAACGGAAAAAGAAAGCCTGGAAAAAACAGTGGATGTGGGTTCCACTTTCAGCGCCTCCAATATTCAGGTAACACCGGTGGATGAAAGGAAGAGCGGAAAAGAAAAAGTGTCTTCCACTGCCAAACGCGTGGATAAACTGGTGGTCTCTTTTGATGTGGAAAACCGCATTGCTAAATCAGGCCCCGCGGATATGTACCTGATCGTTACAGCTCCCGACGGTAAAGTAATCTCTGAAGCCGGAAATGTATTAAGTACAAGGGATGACGGCGAAAAGACTTTTACCGCCCGTATCCCCGTAAATTATGAGCAGGGTACCCGCAAACCGGTATCCTTCCCCATCAAACAAAATGATTTCAAAACAGGGAACTATAAAGTCGAAATTTATCACAACGGATTTAAAATCGGCGAAGGCGTAAGAAGCCTCAAGAAAGGTGGTATTTTCGGTTAAAAGCAGCTTACTCCTGCAAAAGAACCGTCCTGTATTCCGGGACGGTTTTTTTTGTTCCCTGCAGATTTAACCACAACTTTTACACATTAATAAGCCGGGAAAAATGAACTAAGTAAAACCGCGTGGTATTTTAGTATTTTTATCACCTAAGTAAAAAAAGACCCATGCTGTATACCATTTGCCGGCAGTTTAGCTTATCCATCTCCTTTGTACTATTCGCTTTAACGGCTGTTGCTCAAAATGCTGTACAGACTAAATACAATAATTCTTCAGTTTACACCGGGATTGAAGTGGGGTCCAAGGGTGTCAAAATGAGCATCATTGAGATCGGCAAAAACGCCCAGAGTACCGGTGCTTTTAATATCCTGAAGGATACCTCCGTTAATACGGATTTTATCAGTTTTTCCCGCCCTAATTTTAACGCCACCCTGGAGGCATTTTGCGGCCTGTATTTCAAAGCCACCCGTGAACTGAAGATCCCCGGTAAAAAAGTATTCACGGTCATCAGCAGCGGGGTAAAAATGCAGGCTGAAAAAGAAAACAAATCCGCCCTGGTGCAGGAACTGATCGATTCATTCCGGACCCGGATCGGTGAACCGGCAAAAGAAGTGGAAGTGGTGGATGTGCTGCAGGAAGCCCGCCTTTCCCACCTGGGCATCGTTCCGGATAAAAGACGTTTTACCACTTTCCTGATTGATGTCGGCAGCGGGAATACGAAGGGCGGCTATTTTCCCGATGGAACCAATACCTCGAATTTCCGGTTGTTCCAGTTGAACTGGGGCACCAAGAGTACCTACAACGACACCGAGAAACGCTGTGACGGCGATATGAGTCTTCCGAATTTCACGAAGAACCTGGCAAGAACCCTGATCGCTGCTGAAAACGCGGATATCATTTACGCAGTGAACGCCAGCGGCGCCTATCCCCTGAGCGATAATATTGCTGTTAGCGGGGGCATTGCCTGGGCCACCGCCACCCTGCTCCATCCCGAACTGATCGACAACCCGGTTATTTCGATCACGTTTGACGAACTGGTCAAATTCAATGAGAAACTGGTTAAGAACTTCTCCGCACTGAGCCCGGATTTTTTGGTTACCAATATCAATAACAAGGAGGATAAAGAAAGAATCCGCAAGGAAATCAGCCGGGTGCATAAAGTGTTTGATCAGAAATCCCTGATGTCGGGTGCCGGGTTATTGTGGAAGATCATGCGGCAATTTGAATCTGCATTTGAGACCAAACATTTTTACCTGGTAAAGAACGGGCAGGTGGGCTGGGTCTCTGCTTATGTGGATCAAACCATCTCCAACTAATTTGTTAAACAGCGTAATGGGAAATCTTCTTCTGATCAAAAATAACAGGGCTGCAAATCAATTGTGCCAATGAAGGATACAAAGACCCTCTTATTAGCGATGCTCTCCGTGGGACTGGTAGGCACCTGGGGCTATCACTTATATGACAAAACGCAGTATAGCAATCAGCGCAAGGAAGTATATATAAAGGACTCTACGGCTGTAGCCGAAGCAGTGCAGGATTCCCTTCAAAAATTATATACCCGTTCCCTCCGGTCCCTTGACCAGGAACTGGATTCCACCCGGAGCGGGGCTGATTCCCTGAAATCCGCCTTACAACTCAAACTGGGTGAAATCAACCGGCTCCGGAATGAGATCAATTCCATCCTTAAAAACAGGGGCGCCAGCCAGTCCGACCTGCTGCTGGCCCGGAAAAAAATAAATGAACTGCAGGGGCTGGTGGAAGAGATGAAGGGAGAAAAACTGAATATGGAGGAAGAAAAGCAAAAACTGGCGGAGCGGATGACCCAGCTGAACGGGGAGATCAGCGGGTTGCAGGAGAACATGAAAAAACTGGGGGATGAAAATAAGGTCCTTTCTGAAAAAATGAACCTGGCCTCCCTTTTTGTGGCTTCTGAGATCCGGCTGTCCCCTGTGACCCTGAAAAATGATAAAGAGACCGAGACCAGCCAGGTAAAGAAAACAAGCAAACTGGTGATCTCATTTACCGTGCAAAACAATGTGTATGATTATGACGGGACGGAAGTTTATATCATCATCACCCAGCCCGATGGAAAGGTACTGACCCCCGATGTATGGGAATCCGCCACACCCATGACCACTCACAGTGGCGACCGGAGGAGTTATACCCGTAAAATCCGGTTTGAATATGCGAAAGGAGAAGCCAAACACCTGACTTTCGCGATCAATGCAGATGCCTACCAGCCCGGCAACTATGTATTGCAACTATACCACAAAGGGTATATGATCGGGCAAACCGGTAAAAACCTTTACTAAACAAACACCCCGCCTTTTCGGCCTGCTGCTTTCCGCGAAGCCACTACCTGTTGGCGATACGCCTGTCCCGAATAGCGGCTGCATCAGCCTCCTGTTCACGCAAACAGTTTCCGCAAAAATGGATTTCACCGCAGCCAGCCGGAGGCATAAAAAAAGTCCCGCCGGAGCGGGACCTTGTACTTAAAACCCAATTACTTTCACTGATTAAAACAGGTTGTAACCATAGCTGATGTAGTAGAGACCGCCTACGGACGGGCTGCCAAAACCGGTTCTCGCATAGTGGTTACCGATATTCGTACCCCCTGCCCGGAAGATACTCTTGGTACCGGCGGGACGATAAGAAACCTGTGCATCCAGCCAGCCAAAATGAGGCAGGGTGCCACTTACGAAAGTTCCTTCATAGTAGTTATCATCCTGCCATTTGTAAATTACATTGAACCCGATGTTATGGCAGACATTCTCATTACGCAAACCGATATTAAAGCGGTATTTCGGCGCATTGAAGAAAGTCACCACGCTGGGATCCACGTCTTTCAGCTGATCGGAGAATACGTTCCCATACAGCACGTATTTCTTCACCAGCTGGTATTCCAGCCCGATACCCCAGCCGATAGATTTTACTTTATCAGAAGAGTTCTGTACATAAGAAACGTTGGTGCTGCTGAAGGGGGAATACAATTCGTACTTATTCCCGGCCCTTGACTGGGCAACCGCGGTACTAACCAGGAAATCCTGGTACTGGCTGTAATAAACATAGCCATCAATCATCAGCTTTTTACCGAGGATCCCTTTGTAACCTACTTCATAGGATTTCACGGTCTCGGGCTTCACATTCTTATACTCCGCCCTGACCAGCCTGGATGAGTCAGCAAGCGTACCGGAACGGTAAGCCAGCACACTGGCGGCTGTAAAACCGGGCAGTGTGGAATTCAGTTTATAATAGGTCTGGAATTCCGGCAGGCAGCCCATCAGCACTCCTGAACCGGTTACAAGACTGATATACTGGTTCTGGTTGGTCGGGAAGCGGTAAGCGGTCTGGTAGGACAGGCGCAGGAAGTTCTCCCTCGCCACTTTGATCACAGCCGAAACGCGGGGCGTGAATTTGCCGTCAAAATTGGTTTGCTTGTCATAACGGCCTGAAGCTGTCAGGGTCAGCGCATCACCGATCAGTTTTTTCTTCAGTTGAAGATATGCGCCATATTCATTTACCCGGATCGTTTGAGAAGTATCGGCAAAAATGGTACCCTGGGAGTTCATCGCCCATTGTTTCCAGCCGGTACCCAGCATAATTTCCAGTTTGTCAGAAAAACCGATCATATCAGAAAGGTTGAACTGGCCTTCTGCAGCATACAGATCGGATTTATCAAGGAATAAGGCACCGCCCCTGCGGATCGGGGTGCTCTTGATCTTGCGCACCGCTGAATCATAGGCAGCAGTTCCGGGATTTAACCGGCCGGCATCCGCAGACGCACGGGCAGCTGCATGCAGGGTAAAATCACTGGCAGCCGGTCCGTTCAGTCTCCTTCCTTCAGAGAAAGTACCGATATAGAGCGGGAACCAGGAAGAACTGGGCCTGTAGGTCTCATTCAGGAAAGCACCGAGTGCAGATGAATTATAGGAATCACCGGCATTTTCCTGGGTGGTGTACCCGCGGACAAACCAGTTCTTGTGTTTCAGTTCAAATTTATGCTGCGCCATTTTCAGGTTGCGCAGGGAATAACGGTCAGCACCGGTATAAACGGTGGTACCGGTTCCAAAATAGGTATTGAAAGAAACTTCCAGTTTCTCGGAAAGTTTATAATGAATACCGGCGGTGAATTTCACATTGATGGTATTATAATCCACCAGGTCCTGTTCCGCATAACCGGTTCTGGACACACTGGCTTTATTAAAATAACCACGGTTCATACCAATGTAAAAAGGCATCATATTCTGAACGGCTGCCTGGCCGTTCGGTCCCAGGAAGGCAAGTCCGCCGATGAAAGCACCGATCTGTGCATTGGTCGGATAAGGGTTCATCCCGATCGCACCGGGGAATAAGGGATTACCCGGAACACCAAAGTAGGCATTGGCCGCATTGACCACATCAAAAGCCCCGCCCGTGGCTGTCAGGATGCTTCTCCGGGTCTGGTCCTGTACGAAATAAGAGAAACCGGCCATATCGGCACTGGTTTCATCCCCATACATGTTAATGCCATTGTAATTGGGATCATTCAGGCGGTTACCCCCTACTACTTTACTGAGGATACCAATCTGCTGTTTGTTACGGTAGTCCTCTGCTTCCCAGTCAGCGCCTTTCACTAACTGTGCGGCGAGTTTGATACCCAGTTTATTTTTGTAGGCTTTTGCCCAGCGGAATGACCAGTCATAGAACGGGGCCGTACCCCGCTGCTTGCTGTCAACATGCATCATTCCCTGTTTGA